>JAAZOE010000332.1 GCA_012797915.1 Candidatus Zixiibacteriota bacterium
AGCCTCGGCTGTTCCAGCTGCCATGATCCGCACCGCAACACCAATTTCCGTCTGCTGTACGGCATCGGCGAAGTCCAGGACGGTCTGGCCACGTTCGATAACGCGGCTCCCGAAGCGATCGGCATCGGTTTGGGCAGCACCGGCGGTTCCGAGTCCAACAGCAATCACACCGCCTACCTGAGCGGCATGAGCGCCTGGTGCGCCAACTGCCACGGGGATTATCACAACAATACGACCAAGTTGATCCATCCCTCCGGGCAGGCGATCGGCGGCACCATCGCCAACATCTACAACCTGTACAACGGCACCGTCGATCTCACCGGCGGGAATCCGGCTACGGCCTACCTGGCCGCGGTTCCGTTCGAGGATCCGTCCAACACGACGACCTCGACGGCCGGCCCCACGGCCACCAGCCAGGTGATGTGTCTGTCCTGTCACCGCGCCCACGCGACTTCGGCCGCCAACGCCGGCCGCTGGGATTTCAGCGTGACCCTGTTGGCCGAAGACGGTGTGGAATCCGGTTCGTATGCCATTCCGAACCCGTACGGCAACGCCAACCAGCGTTCGTTGTGCAATAAGTGCCACGCCAAGGACGCCGGCGACGAAATCATTCCGTAAGACGGAAATCTCGCTCGTCATCGTCCGATTCGTGGACGTATGATTATCGAGAGGTTTGAGTGCGAACGCCCGGGCAGACCGCCCGGGCGTTCTGCCGACATCCTGGCGGTACGGGAAGTAATGAAGCAGGCGTGCGGGAAGACAGAGCATTTTGACCGAGGGTGTATCCGGCCCGCGGCGACAACCGCTCGCGGTCGACGCCGGCGGCCGGGGCGGCCCCGCGGCGGCGTCATCATGGTTCTTCTGGCGGTGTTGGCCGGGCTGTCATCGCCGGCCGAAGCCTTGCTGCCGAACAACCTCCACGGTTACCTCCGGGTCACGGGAGTCAGTTCCACGGCCGATTCCCAGACGACCAAATCCCTGAGCCAGGAATATTCCGTCTACTGGTCGAAGCAATTGACCCCCTGGTTCCAAACGCGGGCCTCCCTGCGGTATCAGAATCTCGGACTCGATCAGAACCTGGGGGAAAACAGCTGGCGGCGCGAATACCAGCCGACGAGTGAAGTCCTGTGGACCCATCCGGATTTCGTCGTCAACGGCCTGGCCAACCGGCGCAAAACAACCAACAGCACCGAGGACGGGTCGTTGATCACGGACGGCGTGTCGGTCACCCTGTCCACGCGGATGATCCGGTATCCGCTGCTGCGCGCCCGGTACGAATGGGAGCATAATTTCAGCGACGGGGCTGCGGTCGCCCGCGACACGCGGCGGAACAACGGCCAGGTCGGCCTGACCTACTCGATCCGTCAGCATAGCCTGGCATACACCTTTGCCCGCAACCGGTACGACGATGACCGGGGGGGGATGCAGCTGACCGAAACCAGGCATCAGTTCCGTTGGCACCAGACCACGATTTTTCCCGGCCGGTTCGCCCGGGTGGCTTCGAGCTATGATTTCGGCTACCGGGCGCAGGAAACCGAGGTCACCGGCGATACCACGGTACTATTCCCCATACCGTACCGGACGGCGTTGTATGCCCTGGACGCCACGCCGGAATTCGGCACGCTCGATTCGCTGCCGTCCTTGGCCGACGGCAACACGACTTCGCCGGTTCAACCGCCGATCAACATCGGCGCCGGCCTGCCCGACCACAACCTCGGGTTGGACTTCGGCTACGAAACCGCGGTCGCCGCACTCTATATCTACACCGACCGGCCCTCGGGGCCGCAACAGAGCTGGCGGGTCTGGTCATCGAGCGACAATCTTTCCTGGACGCCGCTGACCGAGCCGGTCACGGTCTTTTTCAATCCGGCGTTCAACCGGTATGAACTGATGTTCCCGACGATCATCGGGCGGTATTTCAAGGCCGTCAATTCCGGAGCCAATGATGAGCCGACGGTGCTGGTGACGGAACTGGAGGCGCGGGAACGGCTGCCGCAGAACAGCCGCGACACCCGGCATCAAACGACGCATCGCATCGACCTGATCGGCACGGTCACATTGACGAAGACGGTGGAGACGTCGGCCGAGCTGGCGGTGCGCCGCCAGCCGCGGGGAGAATTCACCGACAGCCGCAACCAGGTGTCGTCGGCCTTCTCGCTGCGGCATACCCCGTGGACGTTCGCCCTCCAGACGATTCGCTATCAAACCGGCTATGAAGATTTTTCGTCCGGCGGGGTGCGCAACGACCACCGCAATCTGACCTATACGTTGACGGTCACGCCCCTGACCACCCTCCATTTTTCTTTTGCGGCCGTCAATCGGCTGGACTATATTGAATCAGTGAAAACCCAGGA
>JAAZOE010000333.1 GCA_012797915.1 Candidatus Zixiibacteriota bacterium
AACCATCGCCGGCTCCTCGAACCGATCGGCAACATTCCGCCTGCGGAACGGGAAGAAAAGTATTATCTTGGATTGGAAACCCCGGCCCTCGCGGCCGGATGACTCAACTAAACCACTCTCCGGAAAAACCGGGGCGGTTCATACTTATTCTTTCGGTTAATGTTGATAACTTATCCATTAATAATTGTGAAATAACGATATTGACGGAAGGTTGTTGCGTTCGCAGTTCAGAAATTCTTAATCGTAACTCCGTGGCCGGTGTATTGAGTTCATGGGCCAATTTGTCAAAAAGGTTTCCGCGTAGTTTCGCCTCAACGAACGCTTTTCTCTTTATCTCATAGTCCTCAAAAAAGAACCGGGAGAATAAACTAAGTCCATAAATATGCAATAATTTGAGTAGCATGCCGGCTAGGATAAGGATATTGTTAATTCTTCCTTTTTGTATGTCTGTGAGGGCCGTGATATGGATGAGGTAACCGAATTGAATGAAGGCATAAAGAAGAATCGAAAGGACAAGAGCCCATTTTGCGCGAGGTTCTACCGAGATGGGAGTATTGAGGAAGAAATCATAATATGCGATGCCTATCGAAAAAATAGCGAGAAAGTCGAATAACGTTGAAATTATCGTGGAAAAGGTTAAACCCAAAAGAAGGGCTTGGGGATTGTAGTTATAACGATGGTCCAGAAAAAATGCGGAAATAACAATTATGGTAAAACCAAGGATGATAGAAGGTCTGAATAAACTTGGATATCTTCTTCTTAGGCGTAATGACGATCCGAGCAAGAAAAAGCAGTCTGATACAGCGCAAATGATGTATTCTATATACAGGTAATAGTCAATCAGTCGTTCCTGAGCTGGAATAGAATTTTGGTAGGCGTAATTAAGATATATAAGGTTAACAAGACAACCCGCCGAAATTAATCCAAAAAATCGTGCAGTATCTTTGCGTCTTTCACGAAAGATATCACGGAATACATAATAGAGGACAGTCAATCCTGTGGCGGCGAGCGCATTAAGAAAATACGGATTAATATATCTAAGGAATATATCCAATTAATAATCTCCCTATGGACGTGCTAAAGTTTAAGAGATCGATGCCGATGAGTTAACAGGCCATAAAATAAGGAGGGCCATATGTATTCGCCGATTGTTTTCGCCATTGCGTTGCTCCTCGTCGGAATAATGTTGAATCTATCGCACAACAATAAATCCGAAACTCCCCGCAACCGATAGATATTGATCATTTATGCCTTATTAAAATTATAGGTCTTTTGGAATCCTTAAGCAAGAATTAAATTTAATCTTTATTAAGACACAAATACGTCGTACATAATAATATCGCGATCCGAGAAAATGCAGGGTTCTCTACAATACCCCAAGTTTAGGAACGCTCATATTCTATATTTAAAATGGGTCGATTGGTTATTAGTTCATGATAATTAACTGGTTATGAAAATGTGGCCTATTTTGATATTCCAATAGGTTAAGCCTGCTTGGGTGTTATGTTTATGGTAGACAGCCGGTTAGGAAACAACTCGTGTGTCTTCAACTGACTGTGTATGACCTTCTAAGTCGCAATTCTTTTCCCCGCTTTGCCCTTCATTGGTTCCTCAGGCACCTGCGGATCGGTCCCCCGTTCTATCCGGAGTGTATGCAATATCTATGCCACAGGAATTTCGAATCCCGTGTGCAGGGGCGGGGGTTGCCCGTGCAATCAAATATATCTCGTCATGCAGAATAGTCAGGTGCGCCCGCCACAGGCGGGCACCTGACCTACTTTTTCTTGGCCGGTTCGGGGATGTCTTCTTTGATCCCGGCCAGGCGACGGGCGTTCTCGACTTTCGCCTCCAACCCCGACAAGGCGTTAATCACCAGCTTGGCGCCATCGGGCGACCCGCCGCCGTGCATGCATCCCGGCACGCCGGCGCCAATCGTGGCCCATTCCACCAGCCGGGCCGCGCGCGCCCGCGCCTCACCCGAGACGGCCGCCTTCATGTACTTTTTCACCAGATGGCCATATTCCGGCGATTCGAAGTCGATGGTCGAAGGCATACAACCGGTTTCGGCGATCCCGCCGGCGATATCCTGGGCCAAAAGTGAGGTCTGGTACGGCAGGGTCGCCACGTGGACCTTGTTGACGTTGGCCAGAAGCAGATCGGGCAGCCAGGCCCCGGAGGCATGCGGCTTGCCCAGGGCCGAGGCGGCCACGCCGACGGCGAAGGTGGTCTCGTTGTTGACATACATCTGCGACAGCTTGGTCTGGAATACTTTGGCCGAAAGGCCGTTGGCCCGCGCGGTCAGAATGGCCGCGCCGATTTTGTTGTCCCCCTGACCGGCGACACAGCCGCCGATGGCCGAACGGTACGGGGCGATGAAATTGAACACGGCGGCCTTGGCGAACTGCGCCTCGCCGCACATGAACACCCGCTCGTTGGGCACGAAGACGTCCTCGAAAAACAGGTACGCCTGGGTAATGCCGCCGCAGGTGACCGGGATGTCGAACCCGTCTTTTCCCTCGCGATCATCGCTGGGATGGCGGGCCTCCACGATGGTCAGGTTCTTTATGTCGCGCGGGATGACGCAGGCGACGGCATAGTCTTTGTCGTCGTCGTCGTAGGCCCCGCCGGGAAGGATGAAGATTTCGTTGGCCGCGGCCACGCCGCAAATCATGACCTTGGCGCCCCGCAGGACAATACCGTCCGGCCGCCGTTCGACGATGCGCAGGTTCATATCGGGGTCATCCTGCTGGGAAGGTTTTTTGGTCCGGTCGCCCTTGGGGTCGGTCAGCGCCCCGGCAACGGTGATATCCCGCGCCTGGGCGTCTTTGAGCCATTCCACCAAACGCAGGTGGTAGGAGGTGCCCATCGCCTGGTCGCATTCGTAGGTGGTGACGAACATCGAATTGAGGGCGGTCCAGCCGACACACCGTCCGCCGGTGCAGGTCCCGGTCAGCTGGAAGGCAAATCGCTTCATCCGGCAGTTGGCGATCATGTCGTCGGCCGTCCGGATAATCGACAGGTAACGGCTGATCGGCTCGCCGGTCAGGTGGGAGACGGTGGTCACCAGGTCCTTGGCGGCCGGGTCATGCTGGGCGGCAAACAGCGCGGCATGCCCCTCGACCGTGTTTTTGGTCGCCGGGTGGGCGGTGACATCGGTGATCAATTGTCCGAATTTATGCACATTGGGCCGCATCGCCCGAAGGGAAGCCTTGTACTGGTCGGCGGTCTTGAGAGCCATCGGTTCCTCCGCGAATCGTAGATAACACAAAGGGTCGTTGTCCGCCGGGTCTCAATCCGCCGGAGGCGGATAAGGACCCTGCGGGACTTCATTAATGGATTATAACAGAACCGTCGGCGGTTGGCAAGCCATCGGCGGGAAAAAGGAGACCAGAAGAGCAGGGTTCGGTTCTGAGTATCGGCCGCCCGGCGCCCCATAGCTTGCTATGGGATCGGCCGGGACGAAAACCCGGCATCATCATTGCCCGGGATTTCAGGGGAAAACGAAGTAAAACGGCGCCGATTTGGCGTGGATACGGTCGGTGTTGTGCATGACGGCGATGGTGGCCTGGATCGAATCGCCGGAAGCCACCGACGAAAAATCGACATCGTCGTTGTTGCCGGTACCCAGCGCCCGGCTCAAGAGAATAATCCATCGGGAGGTGCTGTAGCCAACGTTGAAGGTCGCCAGGGCGTTCACATCGGCAATCGACCCGGACGTATTGTCGTACAATACGTACCCCGGCATTTCATATCCGCGTTTCCAGGCCACGCTGTCGGAAAACGGGGCGGTGCTGTCGGCGTGAAGAAACGGCCGTTCCAGGATGGTCGTATCGCGATGCTGGAAATACGGCTTCCCCTGGACCGCATCGAAATTGCTGACGAACATCGGGATAACGTTGTCATCCACTTTCCGTCCCTCGGCGTCCCAGTATTCATCCGCCGCCAGCAGGATCGGGTCGCTGGTGGCCGCCTGCCAGTGCCAGACATCGACATGCCCTCCGCCGGTGGTGTACATCCGATGTCCCAACACGGAGGCCTGACCGCTGGCGTGGCACATCGTGACACAGTTGGCCCGTTCGGTGCCGTTGTCCCCGGCATCCCACATGATTGCCAGCCGATCCTGATCATGCTGGTACAGCACGTTCCCGTCGGCAGTGACGATAATCTGAAGGGACGAGTCCTGTATCCAGGCATAGGATGTGTCGGGATTCAGGGAATCGCCCGTGATTGACATGGTATAGATAATCCCATTGGGACGAATGCTGCGCGAACCATCGGTCCATTCCGCCCGGATGAACAACCGGTCGGCCGTTTTAATCGCCTTGAGATACACCGGCCCGGCATAGGTGGTATCCAGCGAATCGCCGCTGACCGTGATCGCTCCCGTGACGACCGAATCCCAGATGCTGCTGCGGGGGTTGTCCATCGGGGGTTCATGGTTCATGGCCGTCACCAGCACCCGGTTGCTGATGCTCGTATTGCCCAGCTCTATCGGCCCGGGATCCTCGCATCCGGTCCAGAGGCCGAAAACGGCCAGGAGGAGAACGAACCCGGCCAACACCGGGGTGAATCGCTGTGGGGAATAATTCATATCGCTTATACGCTCGAATCCGGTCAACGCTCCCTGTTCATCGTGCCAAAATATATGTCTTTCCGCTGGTTGGCAAGGTTAAAGATGCCCTCCGGGGTCTGGCTGTCGATGTTCTTGCTCTTGGCCAAAACGGCCGTTTCCGTCCCCTTTTTGCCACCGAGCCGAAAAAAATGATTGGTTATCCCATCCGAGATTGCTATTATCCGGTTAACCATAACCAGAAGAGAACTATGCTTGCCAAAATCATTTCCGCCGCGACCTCGGGGATCGACGCCTATACCGTGGAAGTCGAGGCCGATGTCCAACAGATGATTCCCTCCTTTGCAACCGTCGGCCTGCCCGATGCCGCCGTGAAAGAATCCAAGGAACGGGTCCAGTCGGCCATTAAAAACTCCGATTTCCTGTTCCCGGCCAAGAAGATCACCATCAATCTGGCTCCGGCCGATATTAAAAAGGAGGGTTCCGGGTTCGACCTGCCGATTGCGGTCGGCATCCTCGCCGCCACCGGGCAGATCCTTCGGGACAAATTCGATGATTTCGTCATGGTCGGCGAACTGGCTCTCGACGGCCAAGTCCGGCCGGTCCATGGCATTTTGCCGATGGCCATTCACACCTCCCAAAATG
>JAAZOE010000334.1 GCA_012797915.1 Candidatus Zixiibacteriota bacterium
CGACCGAATCGCCATCGGCGGGAGCGATGATATAATGCCAGTCGATGTTGCCCTCGTTGCCGGCGCAGTTGATCATGAGGATGCCGCGCGAGGCGGCCAGATCGGCGGCGATGGTGCAGAGGGCGGTGTTGCCATCCATGTCGGCATACGTGTACCAGTCGTAGTATCCCAGCGAGGTGGAGATGATGTCGGCGCCGAGGGAATCGGCCCATTCGGCGGCGGCGACCCAGTTGTCTTCTTCGACTTGAATCTCCTGGGCCGTGATTTCCGTCTTCGCCAGGAGGACATCGGCGCGCCAGGCCGGGCCGATGAGACTTCCGGGGGCATACCCGGCGGCGGCGGAAACCACGGCGGTGCCGTGGTCACGCTGGGCGGACGACGGCGACAGGTCATCGACGGAGACATCGTTGTTGATGAAATCCCAAGTATCGACGACGCGGAGGGAATCGAACGACGGATGGGTCAATAGATAGCCGGTGTCGAAAAAGGCGATCAGGATGCCGGCGCCGTCGAGCGGGACGGTGGAGTCGGCCGAGGGGACGGTCAAGCGGTGGAGGGAATCGACACCGAGCATGTGATTCTGTATATAGGAGGGGCCGTACTGAGCGCTGTCGAAGAATAGTTGCTTTTCGAAGGAGCTATTCTCGGGATCAACGGATCGGATCAGGGTGAGGACCGGCGCGATGCGGCGGATAAACGGCAGGTTGGCCGCGCGGGTGATCTGGGATGCGGTCAGGTTGACCGAGGCGGCGTTCAACCAGCGGGATATCCGCAGAACCTGGCCTCCGAGGGCGGCGATGGTGTCGATATATATGCGATTCACCGGGAGGTCATAGGAATCGACCGGGATATCGGCTCGTCGGGTCAGGGCGCGGTCGGTAAACATGGTCGATGCTTTATGGTAGGCGGCGGATGACTCGTCCTTGTCGGCGAAGAAGACCCAGACCTTGTGAACTTCGGTATCAGATGAGGAGGTCAGCGCCGCCTGCAGGGGCAACGAGATTTTGGAGGTTGACGATGCTTGCCCGGCGGCCGAGGCGGCCAGGAGACAGACGGCAAGAGCGAAAATCTTGAAGGCTTTCATGTCATTCCCCGATGGTAATCTTGGTATCATAGAGACGACCTGAGGCGGTGATTCGTTCCATCCACAATCATAAAACCTTGGCCAAAAATTCGGCCGTGCGCAGTTGCCCGGGATGATCGAATATCTGCGCCGGCGGGCCGATTTCGACGATTTTGCCGCCATCGATGAACGCCACCCGATCGGCCACCTCACGGGCGAAACCGATCTCATGGGTCACCACCAGCATGGTCATCCCCTCAGAGGCCAATTGTTTCATCACCCCCAGCACCTCGCCGATCATCTCCGGATCCAACGCCGAGGTGGCCTCATCGAAGAGCATCACCTTGGGGTCCATCCCCAGCGCGCGGGCGATCGCCACTCGTTGCTGCTGTCCGCCGGACAATTCACCGGGATATGATTCGGCTTTATCGGTCAGGCCGACCTTGGCCAGAAGCATCATCGCCTTCTCCCCCGCTTCGGCTTCCGACCGCCGCCGGACAACGGTCTGGGGCAGAACGATGTTTCGTTTGACGGTCAGATGCGGAAAGAGGTTGAACTGCTGAAAGACCATGCCGACCTCGAGGCGGATCTCGTGTATTTGACGGTGATTCCGATCCAGGTGGACGCCATCGATGATGATCTCGCCGTCATCCAGAGGTTCGAGGCCGTTGATGGTGCGCAACAGAGTCGACTTGCCGGAGCCGGAGGGACCAATGATGACCAGCCGCTCTCCCCGTTCTACATTCAGGGAGACGCCATCGAGGGCGACGACGGACCCGAAGCGGCGGGCGACGTTGTTTATCTCGATGATGCTCATGGTTTCTTCCCGTAGCCGACGATGGCGAACCGCTTTTCCAACCGGACGACCAGCCGCGACAGGGTGAGAGTCATGATCAGGTAGACCAGCCCGACGACGAACCAGGTCTGGAAATCGACGAAATATTGGGAGTAGAATTCCCGTCCGGCGCGGGTGATTTCCCGCAGACCGATGATCGAGACCAGCGAGGAATCCTTGAGGCAGGCGATGAATTCATTGGCCGTCGGCGGCAGGACGATCCGGATTGATTGCGGCAGGATGACATGGCGCATGACCTGGCCGCGGGTCATCCCCAGCGACAAGGCGGCCTCGTACTGGCCGTGGGAGATCGCCTCGATGCCGCTGCGGAAAATCTCGGCCTGATAGGCAGCGTAACAAACGCCGATGGCAATAATGCCGGCGGCCATCCGTTCGAGGTTGAGGATGGTCCCCAGCCCGAAATAGAAAAAGAAGATCAGCACCAGAAGGGGGATGCCGCGAAAGGTATCGACGTATATTTTGGCCGGAAGACTCAGCCATTTGCGAGGGGAAATCTCCGCCATACCGACGGCCAACCCCAGCACCAATGAAAGCAGAAACGACAGCACGGTGACATAAATGGTGGCGGGCAGGGCGGGCAGGAGATAGAGAAATATCCTCCCCAGCAGTTCGATTTGACCGGTAATCAGTTCCATCGCCGGGACCTCCTTGAAAGGCACAAGGTAGGCCGTTTCAATGCCGTGGTCAAGACGGTTTGCGGGGACGCCTCGGCCGGAACTATCGCCTAGTCGTTGTTGGAATACTCGGGGACGATGGTCGGCTGGGGTTTGAGGTGGACCTTCTCGCCATCCTTGCGAACGATCAGCGCCGGGGTGCCGACGACCGTGCAGTCATCGGGAATATCGACCATATACACGAAAGTGTTGGCGCCGATGTTGACATTATTGCAGATAACGACCGGCCCGAGAATGGTCGCGCCGGTGCCGACGGAGACGTTGTTGCCAAGGGTGGGATGCCGTTTCCCCTTATGCTTGCCGGTTCCGCCCAGGGTGACATTGTGAAACAAAACGCAGTTGTCGCCGATCTCGGCCGTCTCGCCGATCACCACCCCGGCGCCATGATCAATGAAAAACCCGGCCCCGATGGTGGCCCCGGGATGAATCTCGACCCCGGTCAGAAACCGGCTGAGCTGCGAAAAGAGGCGGGGGAAAAAGGGAATATGCAGGTTGTACATGACATGGATGAAGCGGTGCATGAGGATGGCGTGCCAGCCCGGATAGAGCAGAAATTCGATGTTTCTGACGGCCGGGTCGTTGCGATAGATGGCCTTGACGTCTGCGACCAGCTTATGGAAAATCATATTGTATAAAACGGCGATTCGGGGGCGGATGGTTCCCCGCCCCGGTCGTCATTTCTTGTGCAACAGGTCCTGAATAAGTTTGCTTGCCTCCTTTTTAACGGCATCCTGTGCTTTTTTCTTAACCTGGGAGTTGTCGGTCGAGAGGTTGGAAATAACCGGTTTGTCGTAACTGCCGCTCAACCGGAAGTTGACTTTCACCCGTCCCTGTTCATCCTGCAACAACCCGCCCATCAGGTTCAGCCCCTTGGCGGCATCGGCCGACAGATACAGGCCGACGTTCAGGTCGAGCGTCTTGTCCAGAAACGCCACGCCGCCATCGAGATTCCAGTCGCCGAGTTTGGAGACCAGTTGCGTCCCCTCGACCACCAGTTTGCCGTCGCGAATCTTGACCAGTCCGACCAGGTCGCGGATGGCTTCCTCTTCGAAGGTTTTGAAACCGAACTGCTTGGCGGCGGCTTTCACCAGGTCGATGTTGACCAGTTTCCCCTCGCTCATGGCCACGGCGCCATCGGCGGTGAGGCTGCGGATGAAATCGGGTAGTTCCGACCCGCGCCCATCGATGTTCCCTTTGAGGTTCAGCTTGCCGTACAGATGCCCGCCCAGTCCGGTGAAACGGGTCATGAAGTCGTTGGCCTCGATATTCGTTCCCTCGACCGTGCATTTCACGTGCGGATTGCGGAAATCGTTGAAGTCAACGGTCCCCTCGCTGGCCACCGATCCGGTGTAGACATTTCCCTTGCCGTTGCCATAGGTGATGACGCCGTCCTTGTAGGCGACATCGCTGGTGATGTTGGTAACTTCCACCCCGGCGTAGATCAACGTATCGACCCGGGCGGTCCCGGCGGCTTCGATGTCGGGGATAAAAATCGGGGGCAGGGTGTCGGCCCTGGCGGCGGCCAGGGCGGAGTCGGATGGGGTCGGGAAGAGCACATCATAGTTGACCATGGGCGCGGAAGCGGCAAAATCGAAATACGGCCGCGGGTAGTTTTTCTTCGGCGCCAAAAGGTGCGCCAGACCGTTGCGCAGTTCGCCGGTGAGATTCATCCGGACGCCGGGATATTCGAGATAAAGCGAATTCACGCGGGCCGCGTTGGGGGCGAACGACAGATTCAGATCGAGCCGCTGCAGCGGAGCGGACAGTTTGTTGGTGTTGAAGAAAACTTTTTCGGCCGTCAGCGTCCCGGTGATTCTCGATTCGGCATAGCGGGATTTCTGCCCGGCCACGGTCAGATCATACGTCAGCAGGCCGGAGACTTCCGGGTTGGTCGCCGGGTCGAGGAAGGGAATGAGACCGGCCAGTGAGTACCGTCCCTGGACGCGGATGTCATACCAGAGGTCTTTCCAGTTGGAGACCGTTCCGGATATGGCGAACGGTCCCTCGGCCAGTTGCCCTCCCTGCGAGTTGATCGACACCGAGTCGGCGGTGAAGGCGATCGAGAGGGTCTGGAAATCGACCCGGTTGGAGACGTTGACGTATCCGACGTTGAGATTCTTGAACTGCAGATGACCGCCCAGGTACGGCTTAAGGCCGGTGGTGAATTCGCGCCGGATTTCGACCTCGCCGTCGAGCGTGCCGCCCAAGCGCAGGTTGGCGGGATCGAACTTCGGCGTCTTGGGGATATATGCGGTCAGTGGTTCGAGCGAAACGCCCGAGGCTTTCAGCCGGGCGAACAGCGATTTCGGATTCATCAGGTTGCGCACGGTGGCATCGACCTCGAACGGAATGCCGTTGACCTTGAGCACGGTGTTTTTAAGGGTCAGGTCTGCGGCGGCAAAGTCGATGTCGGCATTATATCCCAGCTCCAGAGCCAGGGGAAGATTCTTGGGCAGCATCGTCGCCGACACGGCGGGGACTTTCAGCGTGCCGGTCATCTTCCCGGTCTTGCCGCCGTCCAAAAGCTCCATGCGGGTTTCCAGTCCGGCGTTGCTGATGGTAATGGTCGTCTCGGTGGAGTCATCCTGATAGACGATGTCGGCGGCGGAGATTTCGGCCCAGTCGAAGGCGAAAGCCGACAGGGCGGCCTCTTTCGCCGTGATCGAATCTCCCACCGGCATGGGGGAGGCGGCCGTCGCACCGACGGCGGCGGAACTCACTTTGAAGGTGAAATTGTTGCGACCGTCGGTGGTTTTGCGCAGATGGATGACCGGATGATCGACATTGATATGATTGAAGATGAACTGCTTGCGCAGAAGCGGCATCAGTTTGAGACCGCAGGCCAACCGGTCGACAGAGACGAACTCGGTGCCGGGGAACCCGGACGGGTTGTAGATGCGCAGGCCTTTCAGGTCGAGGGTCAGGCGCGGAAAGATGGACAGCGAGACATCGTCCAGCTCGACGGTCCGCCCCAGCGCGGCCGAACCCCGCTTGATGATTTCCGCCTTGACCTTTTCCGCCGGAAAGAATATCTGCACCGCCGCGAAGGCGGCGACGATCAAGACGATAAGGATGACGACGAACTTGAAAAACCATCCTTTTTTCTTTTTCTTCGACTTCCCTGCCGCCATATAGCCTCTACAGTTCCAAGGATTGGTTGGGGTTGAGAATGACCACCTTCACGCCGGAGCTCTGCAGTTTGCGGGCAAACTCGTTCGGGTCGGCGGCGATGATCTCCCAGGTGTTGTAATGAATCGGGACGGCGATCTTCGGCTTGACGAATTGCACCGCCCTGACGGCATCGTCCACCCCCATGGTGAAATTGTCGCCGATGGGGAGGAACATGATGTCGATCGGATGCAATTCCCCGATCAGTTTCATGTCCAGAAACAGGCCGGTGTCGCCGGTGTGGTACACGGTTTTGCCTCCCATATCGAAAACAAAACCGCAGGGATTGCCGGTGTATTCGAGGCCCGATTCCCCGGCGGATGAACCGTGGTGGGCGATGGTCAGTTTGACCCGGCCGAATTCGAACTGGTAGGAGCCGCCGATATGCATGTTGTGGGCATCGGCTCCCCGGAGACTGACCCAGTTGGCCAGCTCATTGGGAGCGATGATGGTGGCTCCGGTCCGTTTGGAAATCTCGACGGCGTCGCCGAGGTGGTCGCCATGGCCGTGCGTGGCCAGAATATAGTCGACGTCGATATCCTGCGCCGGTACCGTGGCCTGCGGATTGCCGGTGAGAAACGGGTCGACGATCAGTTTATGTTTGCCGTCGGTGGCATACACGCAGGAATGCCCCAGATAGGTGACTTTCAGCATCGCGTTCTCCTTGTTCGCCGATGGCTCATATTTCTTATACCCGCAAGAAGGGTCGCGGCGGCCGGGAAAGCAACAAGAATCGGTTCGAGGCGGATCAGTCGATCCGGCCGCCGGCCAGGAGCAAGTCATCGTCGAAAAGTACGGCCGATTGGCCGGGGGTAATGGCCCGCTGCGATTCGGTGAATACGATCCGGAGACGGCCGTTTTCCAACGGCTCAATGGCCGCCGGGGCGGCTTGATGCTGATACCGAATCTGGACCCGGCAGGAAAACGGCTTTTCGGCCGGCGGCATCGACACCCAGTTGACGTTGGAGATAGTCATTTCGCGACGGTCGAGGTCTTCGTTATCGCCGACGACGATCCGGTTGTTTCGGGCATCGATGGCCGTCACATACAGCGGCGTCGGGTGTGAGATTCCCAACCCTTTGCGCTGGCCGATGGTGTAGAACGGGATTCCTTTGTGTCGGCCGACTTTTCGTCCGGTGCGGTCGATGATATCGCCGCCCGGTATCGGCGCGGGGCAGTAGTGCCGGATGAATCGCTCATAGTCGTCATCGGCCACGAAGCAAATCTCCATGCTTTCGGCGACGCGGGCGGTTTTGAGACCGGCCTCGGCCGCCAGACGGCGGGTTTCGGTCTTGGGAATCTCTCCCAGGGGCAGAATCGTTTTGGCCAGCGCCGCCTGGGAGATCCCCCAGAGGGCATACGCCTGGTCGCGAGTGGGATCGACACCGCGCCGGAGGAGGTACCGGTTTCGGCCGTCATCGAAACCGATGCGGGCATAATGCCCGGTTGCGATGGCATTGCATCCGATCTTGACTGCCTGTTCGAGGAAGGCCTCCCATTTGAGAATCGCATTACAGAGGATGCAGGGGTTGGGGGTTCGTCCGGCCCGGTATTCGGACACGAAATTGTCGATGACCGTCTCGAGAAACCGGCCGCTGAAATCGAAGACATAATGGGGAACGTCCAGCGCGGCGCAGACGGCGCGGGCATCGTTGATGCCATTCAGATTGCAGCATCCCCCGCCGGAAGCGCGCTCACCGCCGACGTCGCTATAATTCCACAGCTTCATGGTGGCCCCGGCCACGGCATACCCCTGCCGTTGGAGAAGCAGGAGGGCGACCGAGCTGTCCACCCCGCCCGACATCGCCACCAGCACTTTTTTGTCATGATGATCGGGCATACGCATCGTGGGAATGATTTTGCCGTCTGCCGGCCGGCGTTAGGCCGGCCGGTCGTACGCCGCCGACATCGACCGCAGGCGATCAATGATCTCCGGCAGGGCCTCGATGGTAGAGTCGAGTTGCTGCCTCGTGGTGTAGCGGCCCATCGAGAACCGGATCGATCCCTGGGCCAGAAGGATATCAACCCCCATCGCCGTGAGCACATGCGAAGCCTGCAGCGATCCCGACGTGCAGGCGGAGCCGGAGGAGACGCAGATTCCTTTCATATCCAGCGACAGGATAATCGCCTCTCCCTCGACTCCCTTGAACGAGAGGTTGATTGTCGAGGGAACGCGGCGCGTGCGATCGCCGTTGAGATAGACTTCCTTGATCCGGGACTGGACTTGGGCTATGAAGTATTCGCTCAGTTCGGTCATCCGAACATGTTCGGCTTCCCGTTTGGCCTCGGCAATCTCCAGCGCCTGAGCCATGCCGATGATCCCAGCTGAGTTTTCCGTCCCGGCCCGTTTTCGCCGTTCGTGACTCCCGCCGTGAACCAGCGGGGTGAGCTTGACCCCCTTGCGGAGATACAACGCGCCCACTCCCTTGGGACCATAGAATTTATGCGCCGACAGCGACAGCATGTCAACCCCGAGATCATCGACCCGCACCGGGAGCTTGCCGATCGCCTGGACGGCATCGGTGTGAAACAGCACGCCGGCCTGGCGGCAGACAGCGGCCATCTCTTTAACCGGCTGGATGGCCCCGGTCTCGTTGTTGGCCATCATGATCGAGACGACAGTCGTTTTGGGAGTCAGGGCCTTTTTCAAATCGTCAGCCGAAACGATTCCTTCGAGTCCGCAACCGAGATAGGTGACCTCGAACCCATGCTTTTCCGGATAATGGGCCGATTCCAGTACGGCATGGTGCTCGATCTTGGAGGTGATGAGATGGTTTCCTTTCGACTGCAAGGCCAGCGCCGCCCCCTTGAGGGCCATATTGTCGGCTTCGGTCCCGCCGGAGGTGAAGTAGATTTCGGACGGATCGGCGCCCAGGAGAGAGGCGATTTTTTCGCGGGCCGCCTCGATGGCCGCCCGGGCCCGATTGCCCAAAGAGTGGACCGAGGAGGGATTGGCGTAATTTTCGACCATCACCCGACACATCGTTTCGGCCACCTGAGGGTCGACCGGGGTGGTGCTGTTATAATCCAAGTATATATATTCCATGAG
>JAAZOE010000335.1 GCA_012797915.1 Candidatus Zixiibacteriota bacterium
AGATCGGGTATCTGGCGATTTTCGCCCCGGGAGGGATCGGGCCGCGCGAGGCGGTGATGACGTTGCTGTTGGCTCCCTTCTTCGGACCGGCCGTGGCGGCCGCCTTGTCGCTGGCGTCCCGCCTCTGGCTGATCGTTGTGGAAGCCGTCGCCGCCCTGATCGCCCTCAAAATCAAATGATGGAGCTGCCGTGGTGGAGAAACAACCTTCTGCGGAAAGCGGCAATGTCACCCGCCGTCCGGCGCTGTTCAACCTGATTCTGTTTGCGGTGTTGTTCATCGCCGTCCTGTCGCTGTTTCACGTTTTCGTCTTCTCCGACCAGATGCTCTATGGTTCCGACACCATCCAGGCCGGTATCTTCTTCCGTTCGTTCTACGTCGACTATGTCCATCAATACGGCCAGGTGCCGATGTGGAATCCATACCAGTTCTGCGGCATTCCGTATGTGGACGGTTTCCACGGCGACACCTATTACCCCTTCTCCATCCTGAAATTTTTCCTCTCCATCTACCGCGCCATCGGCTGGACCCTGCTGCTGCATGTCTTTCTGGCCGGGATCACGATGTTCCTCTGCGCGCGGGTGTTCGGCCGCTCGCAGCTGGCGTCGGCCCTGGCCGCCGTTGGATACATGTTCGCCGCCTATTTCGTTTCCCAAGTGGCGCCGGGACACGACGGCAAGATGTTCGTCACCGCCCTGTTTCCCCTGACCATCATGCTGATCGAACTGGCCTTTGATCGCCGACCCTGGTTGTACTTCTCCCTGCTGGGATTGACCATCGGGATTATCATTCTGTCGCCGCACCCGCAGATGGCCTATTATACCCTCTGGGCCTGCGCCTTCTTTTTCGCCTTCAAGTTGATCGATCGGTTTGTCGACGACCGCACCCCGGCAAAACTGGTCAGACCGACCGCCCTGTTCGTCTTGGCCGTGGTGGTCGGCCTGGCCATCTCGGCCATCCATTTCTACCCCGGGTATGATTATGTGAAAAACTACTCCCCCCGATCCGACGAAAAGCGGGGAGAGGACTGGGCCCGCTCCTTTTCGCTCCATCCCGAGGAAGTCGTCTCCCTGGTCGTCCCGGAATTTTGCGGCATCGTTGGCGAGAAGGGCGTCAGCTACTGGGGGCGCAATTCCTTCAAGGATAACTCCGAATACGCCGGGGCCGTCCCTCTGCTTTTGGCCATCGTCGCCGTCGGCATGGTCCGGTCGCGCAAAACCTGGTTCTTCGGCGGACTGGCGCTCTTTGCCGTCATTTACGGTCTCTCCGGCAACACCTGGTTTTTCTATCTGTTCTACAACCTGATACCCAATGTAAAATCCACCCGCGCCTGGTCGATGATCATGTTTCTGTTTTCCTTCTCCATCGCCCTTTTGGCCGCGTTCGGGCTGGATTACGTCATCGAACAGAGCCGTCGCCTGAAAGACAAACAGAAACGGCTGTTTACCACCGTCCTGTTCTCCCTGCCGGCCCTGGTGCTGATCGGGGCGCTGCTTTTCGCCTCCGCGCCCGATGCCACCTCGGCCGTGTATAAATCGATTTTTTATTCGGGTATCGCCCCCCAGAAAGACATGATCCTGCGGAGCCACCTCGGGACCATCTCGGCCGGCTTCTGGAAGACATTCTTGTTCTTGGCCGTGGCTTCCGCGGCGATCTGGCTGTACAGCCGCAAGAAAGCCGGGGTCATGATTCTCTGGCTGGTGATCGCCGTCGCCCTGATCGATTCGTATCGGTTCGACCTGCAGTTTATCAAAACGTACGACCAACGGACCGCTTTTTCGCCGTCTCCCTTGACCCGGTATTTCAAATCCTTGCCGGGCAAATTCCGGGTGCTGGATCTGGCCGATCGTTACCTGCCGACCAATTACCTGCCGATGTTCGGCATCGAGGAGATGACCTCCTATCACGGCAACGAACCGCGCTGGTACCAGCGGCTGCTGGGCGGCATGACGATGAAGAATATGGGTAATCTCAATCTCTGGGACATGACCAACACCCGCTACCTGCTGCTCTCTCCCGGTTCACCGTTCAAGGGGGAACAACTGGTTTCGGCCGGATTCCCCGAAATCAAGCGAATCCAGAATTTCCAGGTTTTTGAAAATCCCTCGGCGCTCGATCGCGCCTATATCGTCCATCAATGGGTGGTAGAACCGGATGAAGACAAGCGGAACGCCCTGATGCTCTCGTCGCGGTTCAATCCCCATCGTCAGGTCGCCCTGACCGCCGAGCCCGGCCTCGCCGCCTCCGCCGACAGCGCCGTCTCTGCCGCCGACACGGTGACCATCGACACCTACGAGAACGACCGCATCACCCTCCGGACCGCGTCATCGGCCGACGGGATCCTCGTCCTGTCCGACAACTGGTATCCGGCCTGGAGGGGGTACCTCGACGGCCGGCCGGTGGAGGTGCTTCGGGCCAACAGCGCTTTTCGGGGTGTCATCCTGCCGGCCGGACGGCATACGGTGGAATTTCGGTACGAGTCGCGAACCCATACAACCGGCAAGATGCTAACCCTGGCCGGCTTGCTCTATGTCTTGGTGGTGGCCGGATGGCATCTGCGGCCGCGCCGTACCACGAGTGTTCAATAAGGCTGGGCTGCCATGACAACCGACACCAACCGCGCCCTGATTATCTTTCCCACCTACAACGAGCGGGAAAACATCGAAACCATCGTCGACGCCGTCCTGGCCAGGGACGAGCGCATCCATGTGCTGATCGTCGATGATAACTCGCCCGATGGCACCGGGCTGATTGCCGACACCATGGCCTCGGCCAACCCGAAGCGGATATTCGTCCTGCATCGGCCGGGAAAAGCCGGGCTGGGAACGGCCTATATCCACGGTTTCAAGTGGGCCATCGCCGAGAAATTCGATTATATCTTCGAGATGGACGCCGATTTTTCGCACAGTCCCGACTATCTGACCGATTTTCTGACGGCCATCGAGGACAACGACCTGGTCCTCGGTTCGCGGTACATCTGCGGGGTGAACGTCATCAACTGGCCGATGTCGAGACTGCTGTTATCCTATTTTGCCAACGTCTATTCGCGCCTCGTCACCGGCTTGCCGATTCGCGACGCCACCGGCGGATTCAAATGCTTCCGCCGCGAGGTGCTGGCGGCCATCGACCTGGATAAGGTCAAATCCAACGGGTATACCTTCCAGATCGAGATGACCATGCGCGCCTGGGTGCGCAAATTCCGGATCAAGGAAATCCCGATCGTCTTCACCGACCGACGGCAGGGAACCTCCAAAATGTCGAAAAAAATCGTCCGCGAGGCGATCTGGATGGTCTGGTGGCTGCGCCTGATGGCCCTCCTGGGGAAATTGTGATGCCCCCCGGCCAATCTCCGGGCGCACGTCCCGCCCTCTCCGTCATTGTCGTGAATCACCACTCCGAAGGCGTCCTCGGCGACTGCCTGGAGGCGCTGGCGGCCGGCGACTTTACCCACGGCTTCGAAGTCGTCATCGTCGACAATCCGGCGGTGGAGGGCACGGCGGCCTTCCCGATCCCGGCCGGATTACTCGTGCGCCGAGTGGCCGCTCCCAAGCGACTCGGTTTCGCGGCCGCTTGCAATCTGGGCGCCAAAGCCGCCCAGGGTCGTTTTCTGCTGTTTCTCAA
>JAAZOE010000336.1 GCA_012797915.1 Candidatus Zixiibacteriota bacterium
CACCTTTACCGTGACCTGCAGTGATCCGGATTCCGTGGTCCCGGTGTTGTCCACCTCCACACTTCCCGGAACGGCCGCGTTTGTCGACAATCTTGATTATACCGGTACCTTCGAATGGCAAACCGGATACACCGATGCCGGGACCTACCCGATTACCTTCTATGCCACGGATGCCGATGACGCCTCCCTGGTCGACAGCGTCGTGATGCAGATCATCGTGGCCGACAGCAACCAAGTCCCCTACTGCCTGCCCGATCCATTCGTTCAGACTCAGCAGGTCAATGAAGGGGATACGTTGTATTTCCGTATCGCCGGGTACGACGACGACGGGACCACTCCGAAACTGTCGATCAATGAGACTATAACCAACTTCGTCTTCATCGATTCGGCCAATGGGTTCGGTGTATTACGGATCACCCCCAATTATCAACAGGCCGGTTTGTTCAATATCCACTTTGTCGCCAAGGATTCCGATCCGCGCTATCCCGACGATACGTCGGCCACCGAAGCCTATCAGTTCCGGGTCGTGAACGTCACCGTTCCGCCGGTCCTGACCCCGATCGGGCCGCAGACCGTCACGGAAGGAGACACGCTGATCCTGGCCATCAGCGCGACCGATCCGAACGGGGTGACCATACCCAGTCTCTTCGCGGAGAATCTGCCCGAGAATGCCGCCCTGATGGGGGTATCCAATCCCAAGTCGTTCCGGTTCCTGCCCAGCTACCTGCAGGCCGGATCGTACACCGTGCTGTTCCGGGCGGTGGCCGGAACCCTGGCCGACAGCGAATACGTGACCATCACCGTACTGGAGGCCGGCAATCAGCCGCCGTATTTCGTCAAGAGTTACGCCGACACCCAAACTGTGGTCGTGGGTAACACCTTAACCAATCGGATCCATGCCGTCGATCCCGAACTCGACCTGGTCACCCTGACGATTCTCAGCCCGCCGGCGAACGCGATCTTCGTCGATTCCGGCAGTGGCGTCGGCGGGATGACCTTCACGCCCACCAGCGACCAGGTCGGGGCCACGTATATCTTCCGGTACCAGGCCCAGGATGCCCTGACGGCCGCCGATACCTTGATAAGCTGGATCCGTGTCCTGTCGTTCATGCGCGGTGACGCCAACAGCGACCTCAAGGTCGATATCGCCGATGTGACCTATATCATCGATTACGTCTTCCGTCAGGGTCCGTCGCCGCTCCTGCCCGATGCCGCCGACGCCAACTTCGATACCGACGTGAACGTGACCGATGCCTTGTATCTGGTCAATTATATCTTCAAACACGGTCCCCCGCCGGCCAATGGCGGCAATTAATCGCTCCGGCGGTTATCCCGGCTTCCCGGGGCCGCATCGCCTGCCGATGCGGCCCCTTTTTCTATCCATCGTTCCCATCCCCCCGGACCCGGCCGGGGTGTTTGTCGCCGGCCGCGACTAGGTTCCAACCTCTTGCCATACAGTCCGTTTCTTCCCCTCCGGAGAACACCGCCTGCCAGCCGTGTGACCGGCCCGGGCGGGTAAAAATGCTTGACAAGAATTGCCGGATAATGTATACTGATACAGTTGTACGACTACCGTCGGATCATTGACCGGCGGCGTCGCACGCGGTTGTTGCGATATTGTATGGGGTTCAGTACCTGCGTGTGCGGAGGCGGGTAAACTCGTTCCCTCCTGGGTATCCGGGTGGCCAGTGATCCCGAGGGAAGCGGTTTCAAACATACCACACTCTACGTCGCCTGTACTGCTTGAGACAGAGTATTCTTTGTTTGTCATGTTACTGCATGTTGGACCATTAGACGCGCGGGCGAAAGGGACTGCGGGACTCCGCCGCCTCGGTTACCTGCTCTCGGCGATTGCCAATGGTAAAGGGGGTAACGGCGTTCAGCCGGAAAAATGTATTGTGATTGCGTGTGAAAGGAGTAATCTGCAACCTATTCAACCTTGTGAAAGGAGAATCAAATGACAAGGAAACTTGCAGCAGTGTTCCTCCTCTCCTTCATTCTCGTCGCCTTTGTGGCGACCTCGCTGAGCTTCGGCGCCAGCGAACCGATTCATCGGTTCGCCGATCGGGCCTCTTTCCCGGCCCGGTTCGCGCCGGTGTACACGTTCAGCGGGGCGGAGCAGGCGGCCTTTGCCGCTCCCCGGGGCAGTCAGTCCAGCGCCCTCGGCGGTGTCTCCGCCAATGCGGTCGGCCTGCAGGTCGGCTCCACGATGTATGACTACCAGCACAACTGCTCCATGGGCCATCAGGTCGAGCATCGCGGGACGGACTACGTCCACTTCGACTGGATGGACCAGCAGGGCAGCGTTCTGGGCGCCGGTCGTGGTGGCGGAACCCAGTCCTACAGCCTGATCGATTGCGATCTGGTGTATGCCAATGCCAAGATTTTCACGGCCGATTACGGCGGCTACGTCAACATGGAAGCGGATCAGAACGGCTGCGCCATTCCGACCGCCCATGAGGGCGCCGATGCCGACTCGCAGCGGCCGCGGGCCTATTTCGATTTCTGCGTGGGCGGTCCGCTGGGCACGTTCCAGTCGGATTACCCCACCGACGTCTATGGCTGGTACCAGAACAACGGCGTCGGCCCCGGCAACCAGAACCTGTGGCCGATCATCGAATGGCACCTGGGCGGGGCCAGCCCGGTCCTGCACATGGTTACCGCCGAATCGGGCGGCGACGCCGGCGATCCGCAGACGATATCGTATTATCGTCGCGTGGGTGCCTACGGGGCCGGTTCGGGGACCTGGTCGTCCCAGAAGCTGATCGATACGGGCATGGTCATCAGCCCGATTTTGGCGACCTCGCCGGCCACCGGCAAGGTGGCCATCGTCTGGAACCGCCCGGCCGATTACGTCGGCACCAATCCCGACAACTGGAGCCAGTATGAGAACGACGTCTGGTACGCCCTGTCGTCCGACTACGGCGCCAGCTTCCTGTCGGCGGGGACCGGTTCGATCCATCACCTGGTGGTGACCGACGCCATTCCCGGCGACAACATCACCAAGTACGCCGCGGTGAGCGACTGGAAGGCCTATTGCGACATGGCCGCGTTGATCTCCTCCGATGAGAACCTGCACGTCGTGTGGGGCTGTCGGAAGTGGACCGACACGACCTCGCTGTTCCGCCGCCAGTCGGCCATCTTCCACTGGTCGGAAGATGTTCCGGCCATCCGGACGGTGGTCAAAGCCGAATGGGATACCGGCGGCACCTGCGCCATGTATGCCTGGGGTTCGGATGCGGCCAAGATGTCGCTGGCCCAGTGCGACGGCAAGCTGTACGTCCTGTACACTCAGTTCGGCAATGCGGATCAGCCGTGCTATGACTACAGCTCCAACAAGAAGGTCATGAACGGCGAGCTGTACATGAGCGTGTCCAACAACAACGGTTTGAACTGGGATACGCCGCAGAACCTGACGAATTCTCCCAGCCCGTTGTGCGCCGATGGCGAATGCGAGAGCGATTACTGGGCCTCGATGGCCCGGTACGGCCGCGTGGATG
>JAAZOE010000337.1 GCA_012797915.1 Candidatus Zixiibacteriota bacterium
GCCGGCGGTACCTTCCTGCTCAACAGCCCGTATCCGGCCGATCAGGTCTGGGATAAAATTCCGCGCGAAGTGCAGAAGCAGATCATCGACAAGAAACTGACCTTTTACGTCATCGATGCCATCGCCCTGGGCAAGAAACTCGGTCTGGGCGCCCGCATCAACATGATCATGCAGACCGCCTTCTTCATCATCTCCAAGATCCTGCCGGAAGAGGAAGCGATCGAAGCGATCAAGCATGCCATCACCAAAACGTACGGCCGCAAGGGGGAAAAGGTCATCAACATGAACTTCGCCGCCGTGGACGGCGCCCGCAAGGCGCTTTTCAAGGTCGACTACCCGCAGAAGGTCACCAGCGGCATCGCCATGACCTCGCCGGTCCCGGCCCACGCCCCGGAATTCGTCCAGAAGGTCACCGGCCCGATCATCTCCGGCAAGGGAGACGATCTGCCGGTGTCGGTCTTCCCCGACGACGGCACCTATATGACCGGCACGACCCAGTTCGAGAAGCGGAACATCGCCGTGGACATCCCGGTTTGGGAGCCGGAGCTCTGCATCCAGTGCGGCCAGTGTTCGATCGTCTGTCCCCACGCCGCCATCCTGCAAAAGGCCTATGCACCGGAACTTCTGGCCAAGGCCCCGAAGGCATTCAAGTCGATCGATGCCACCGGCCCGAAGTTTAAGGGATTGAAGTATACGCTGCAGGTGGCCCCGGAGGATTGTACCGGTTGCACCGCCTGCGTCAACGTTTGCCCGTCCTATGAGAACAAGAAGGAAAAGACCGGCCGCAAGGCAATCAACATGCAGCTACAGGCGCCGCTGCGGAAGACGGAAGCCGAGAACTTCGCCTTTTTCCTGACCCTGCCGCAGACCGATCCGTCGCTGTATGACATCGGCACGGTCAAGGGCAGCCAGTTCGTCAAGCCGCTGTTCGAATTCTCCGGCGCCTGCGCCGGGTGCGGCGAGACGCCGTACCTCAAGCTGATGTCGCAGTTGTTCGGCGACCGGGCCTTGATCGGCAATGCCACCGGATGCTCCTCGATCTATGGCGGCAACCTGCCGACCACGCCATACACCAGTCGGCAGGACGGTCGCGGCCCGGCCTGGTCCAACTCGTTGTTCGAGGATTGCGCCGAATTTGCGCTGGGGATGCGCCTGACCGTGGACAAACTGCAGGAATACGCTTTCGAACTGCTCCATAAAGTCTGCCCGGAGGATTATGAGGCCATGCGTTCGGCCGACCAGACCACGCAGGCGATTCTGGAGGAACAGCGGAAACGGGTTGCGCAGTTGAAAACCAAACTGGCTCCGCGGCGCGATCCCGAGGCGAAACGGCTGCTGGAGGTCGCCGACTACCTGGTTAATAAGTCGGTCTGGGGCATCGGCGGCGACGGCTGGGCGTACGACATCGGGTACGGCGGCCTAGATCATGTCCTGGCCTCAGGCAAGAACGTCAACCTGCTGGTGCTGGACACCGAGGTCTATTCCAACACCGGCGGACAGATGTCCAAGTCGACCCCGCGCGGGGCGACGGCGTTGTTCGCCGCGGCCGGCAAACCGCTGGCGAAAAAGGACCTGGCCATGCTGGCCATGTCCTACGGCAATGTCTATGTCGCCCGCATCGCCATCGGTGCCAGCCAGAATCAGGCGGTCAAGGCGTTCATGGAAGCCGAGGCGTATCCGGGACCTTCGATCATCGTGGCCTACTGCCACTGCATCGCCCACGGTATCGACATGTCCCATGGATTCGAGGAGCAGGAGAAGGCCGTCAAGTGCGGTCACTGGCCGCTTCTGCGCTTCAACCCGAAGCTGATCGAAGAAGGGAAGAATCCGCTGTCGCTGGATTCCAAAGCCCCGTCGATCACCTACGCCGAGTACGCGATGGGTGAGAACCGCTGGAAGAGCCTCAAGGCGATCGATCCGGCGCGGGCCGAGGATCTGGGGCGGCTGGCGCAGAAAGACGCCTCCCTGCGCTACTTCGTCTATGAACAACTGGCCAAACTCAGTTTTGACTTGGGGAACGACAAGAAATAGGCTGTTTCCCGCCCGCGGCCGATGGCCGCGCCACCATTCTCCGAAAGCCGCCGGCCTGGTCCGGCGGCTTTTTTGGGAAGGCCTTGAATCATGGGCAGTTGCCCGGCCCTTCCCCTATCGGGCCAAAGGCTTCAGGCCGTAAACTGTTTCCAAGCCCCGCTTAAGGTTACCTGTCCGAATTCCGATAACAAGGATAAACGTTTGTATATCCTGGAGGACATATGAAACAGTTTTGGTTTGTGACCATGGTTTTGGGGATTGCCCTGCTGTTGGTTGTCCCGGTCAACGCGCAGACCGAGGATGAGATTATCGCCAAATATCTGAAGAAGGCCGAATCCACCACCAAGAGCAAGACCCAGCTCGGGTATTTCTATTTCAACGGCACCTATGGCCGGCTGAAAAACATGAATGATTACAACCAGTTCGCCGAAGGACTCTCCCCGCTTATCTCCGGTATCAACGGCAGCTATGACCATATCGACGGCATTTTCCGGTCGAAGGAATTCAACGCCGGTTTAGGGTACATGGTCTCCCGGAACATGGCCGTTTCCGCCGGGCTCAGCTACTGGCTGAAAATGGGCAATACCCCCGTTGGAGATTACGATCTTTCCGCGGCTTTTCCGACCGATACGTCGGCGCATACCGGTTTCGAACTGAAATCCGAAGTCCAGGTGTACGGTTTCGCGGCCGATGCGCATTATTATCTGGTCAGTCCGCCCGACGTCAACGGGGTGCTGAAATCCCTGGCCGTCAAGCTGTCCGTCGGCGGCGGGTATTATTTCGCCCGCTGGTCGCTGTGGGAAAATTACCTCGGGTACAACCTGAGCACCGGGGACTATGAGGAAATCGGCGGCAAACTGTCCGGTTCGGCTCCCGGAGTCACGGTCGGCGCGTCGTTTGAGTACCCGATAAAACTGGCCGGCCTGGTGATCGAGGGCGGGGCGCGGTACCAATACCTGAACTTTACCAGCATGAAATGGTATAATGATCAAAGTGAAGAGACGGTTGTCGTGCACCAGGGAACCGGCGACCGGGTCAAGCTGGATTTCTCAGGGCCGCGCGCGCAATTCGGGCTCAAGCGATATTTCAATTGGTAGGTCTTGCGGGCGGGACGACGGAGAGGTAGATTGGGCGGCAATGTGTTCTCTGGTACGAAAGGATGGACTAAGACGCCTATGCGAACCGCAAGACTTATAACGCTGACAGCCACTCTGGCAACAGCCAGATTCCTGGCCGGGATGACCGTTGCCCTCGCCCAAACCTCAACCACGTCTCCCGCGGCGTCCGCGACACCGGGGAAAATCGGCCCCCGGCCGGGCGGGAAGATCGCCTTCATCAGCGAGGGCGGCATTTGGATCATGGATGCCGACGGCCGCAACCGCATGAAGGTCTGCGGCGTGGATAACGCCAAGGGCCGGCTGTCCTTCTCCCCTGACAACAGGAAAATCGCGTTCAGCCGCGAGGGAAAAGATATGAGTTCTTTTCCGTCCGGCGAGGGGGGCGGCCACCTGCTGCATGATATCTTCGTCGCCTATCTCGATTCGGCCGTATCCAACGTCAACTGGTGGCACCGGATTACCAGTTCCCTGGGCGCCTATCAGCCGGAGTGGTCTCCCGACGGAACCAAGATTTATTGCCAGAACGACGCCAACGCCAACAATGTTGACTACATTGTCCCCTCTCATCAAGTGGCCATGATCGATCCGGAGGGGGGAAATATGGAGTACCTTCGCAAGGACTGGCAGCGGCTCAACATGATCATGGTTCTGCCGTCGGTTTCCCCCGATGGTTCCAAGCTGGCGTACGTCATCGCCTATAGCCCGGATCCGAACCGGTATACGGTCCAGAATTACGGCATCAAGGTCATCTCGATGCTGGATATCATGAAACCGGAGGGAGAGATGAGGCTCCCGACGCCGGCGCTTCGGGATGGTCTGGCGCCGGCTTGGTCGCCCGATGGACAATGGCTGGCGTATGTTACCGCCGATAAAAAGAATCCATCGTTGAATATTATCCGGGCCGATATGACCGGAAAGCGGACGGTCTTTGCCTCTACTCCGGCTCAGACCGTTTCTCTGGCGGTACCGGGATGGTCGCCCGATTCCAAGTGGTTGACGTTCACCACGACGGATTCCAAATCGGGTGAAAATGTCATCAACATCATCGATATCAATGGTCAGAACCTGACTCCTCTGACGGGAGCCGGGAAATTCAGCAATCCGACCTGGTCACGTTAAATTCTCCAGGAAACAGAAAAGGCCCCGCCAATCGGCGGGGCCTTTTATTTATTGCCGCGCAATCAATTATCAGACTTTCTTCCAGTTCATGATTAAGTCGAGCAGTAGCCGGACGCCGAACCCGGTCGGGCCTTTGGGAACGTATGGTTTACCCGATGGTTCTTGGTCGCAATAGGCGATGTCGATATGCGCCCAAGGCCAGTCCTTGGTGAATTTCCGGAGAAAGGTCGCGGCGGTAATGGTTCCCGCCGGACGGCCGCCGGAATTTTTGATATCGGCGATCGGCGACTTGATTTGGTCGGCGTATTCCGGCCAAAGCGGCAGCTGCCAGAGTTTCTCCGCGGTGGCCTCTGACGAGGTCCGCAGGCGATCATTCAAGGTCTTGTTGGTCCCCACGAACGGCGCTCCGGCATACCCCAGGATGTACAACGACGCCCCGGTCAGGGTGGCGATATCGACCACGGCCTGCGGTTTGAACTTGTCGGCGTAGTCCAAGGCGTCGGCCAGAATCAACCGGCCTTCCGCATCGGTGCTGATGATCTCGATCGTCTGTCCGGAACGGGAGGTGATGACGTCACCGGGACGGGAAGCATGGCCCGAAGGCATATTCTCGGCCAGTGGGATCAGGGCGATCAGGTTGACCTTGGCTTTCAATTTGGCCGCCGCGGCCATCACGGCCAGCACCACCGCCGCTCCGGTCATATCCCCTTTCATTTCCCCCATATCCTGCGCCGGTTTTATGGAGATGCCGCCGTAATCGAAGGTGATCCCCTTCCCGACCAGGATCACCGGTTTGGCGTTGGCCTGCCCTTTATACTGGGCGATTACGAACCGGGGTTTCCGTTCCGATCCCTGCCCCACGGCCATCAACCCTCCCATTTTCTCCCTGGCAATCTCCTCCGGACCCAGCACCGTGCAGGTGAAACGGCTTTCGGTGGCCAGCCGTTTCGCTTCTTTCGCGAATGTTTCCGGATAGAGATCATTGCCGGGCATACCGGCCAGATCGCGGCATTGATTCACCGCCCAGCCGATAACCTCGGCGCGATGCGTTCCCACCTTGGCTTGTTCCAAACGGGCCCGATTGGCCACGACCATGGTCAGCGATTCGATACCGCCTTTTCTGGCTTCCGCTTCGGTCTTATACGCGGTATAACGATATCCCCCCAGCAGAAATCCCTCGACCATCGCCTGCGCCACCGAACCGGTCGCCGGGCCGTCATAGTAGAGCGCCACCGATTTCAGCTTTTGCCCGAAGGCGGTCTTGGCCGTTCTTCCTGCGGCCTGGCGGAAGAGGTCGAAATCGTTGTCCTTCTTGTCCCCCAGCCCGACCAGAATGACGCGGCCGGCGGCGGTTTCCGGGAGCCGATACAGGACGGCTTCCGCTCCCGCGGAACCATCGAATTCGCCTGAGGCGAACATTTCCCGCACCGCTCCGCCGGAGAGGATGTCGATCTTTTCCAGCAGTTCCCCTTCCATTCGTTTGCTTTTGTGGCAAAACAAAACCGCCGCGTCCTCGGCGATATCCAGGAAGCTCGACGCGTAGCAGGATATCTTCATGTATCTCTCCCGGTTTGATTGTTCGACTCTGTACGATCCGCCGTTGTCGCCCCCGTTCTCATCACGGGAATATATTACTTTGATTGCCGGCGCACAATCTCCAATCCGCGCCCGAGCGGTTTGCGCCGGGGTTACAGTTCCCGCTGCCGATACGAACGGACGTTCTCTTCCATTTGGTGAAGGGAATCGCCTCCGAAGACATCGGTGAAAGCGGAGGCCAGGACCATGGCCGTCATCGCCTCCCCGACCACGCCCGCCGCCGGGACAATACAGACATCGGCCCGCGTCACCATCGCCCGGACCGGGGTTTTGGCGGTCAGATCGATTGTCGCCAATGGATCCCGCAGAGTGGCGATCGGTTTGCAGGCGGCTCGAAGGACGATTTCCGCGCCGTTGGTCATTCCACCTTCGAGTCCGCCGGCGGCGTTTGACTTGCGAAACAGTCCTTTCGCCGGACCGCCGCTTTGTCGGGGATCGTAATACACGGCGTCATGCACCAGCGACCCTCGTCGCCGGCTGCAGGAAAACCCCTCCCCGATTTCGACTCCCTTGACCGATGGGATCGACATGATCGCCGCCGCCAGCGCGCCATCCAGCCGGGTATACCATTGGGCGTTCGATCCCAAGCCGATCGGCAGGCCGGTCGCCCGCACCTCGAAGATGCCTCCCAGCGAATCCTTGTCCTTCTTGGCTGCCTGAATCGCCCGCACCATGCGAGCGGCGGCCGCGGCCTCGACGCAGCGCACCGGCGAGCCGTCGGCGGCGATGACGATTTCCTCGAAGGTATGTCGTTTGCGGCCGATGCCGACGGAACCGATGGCGATGGTATGGGAGACGATGCGGATGCCGAAATGGTCGAGCAGTTGCCGGGCCACGGCCCCGCAAGCCACGCGGACAGCCGTCTCGCGGGCCGAGGCCCGCTCCAGAACGTCGGCCACATCGGACGTGGCGAATTTAATCGCTCCCGCCAGATCAGCATGTCCCGGCCGGGGGATCGTGATCGGTCGATGCGACGCTCCGGATGTCAACCGCCCGGCCGTCATCTCCGGCCGCCGATCGCGGTTTTCAATCATGATGGCAATGGGAGAGCCGATCGTGCGGCCGCGGCGAAGGCCGGAGAGGATGATTGCCCGGTCCTGTTCCAAACGCATCCGCCGGCTGCGGCCATACCCCTGCCGGCGCCGGGTCAATTCCCGGTCGATGGCGTCTATCGATAGCTCCAATCCGGCGGGGAACGCCTCGATCAGGCCGATGAGGGCCGGTCCATGAGACTCTCCCGCGGTCATAAAACGAAGCATGCGTCCTCCCAGGCGACGCCTGCAACATACGGCCGGGGGGCGATGGCGGCAATGATTATTTCGGGGACAGGGGAGCTTTGGTCAGTTCCAGGCCGACGTCGTCGGACATCTTCTCCATTCGCTGCCGGATCCGCTCGTCGATGTTGACGGCCAGCGATTCAGAGTATTTCTCCAGTTCCTCGAGATTGGTCAACTCGCGCATCTCCGACAGAACGGCCATGATTTTCTTGATTGACTTGTCCACCACCTGCAGGACGACATCGAGCCGGTTTTCGGGGTCGACGATATCCCCTTTCCCCTTGAGCATCCGGATCAGCTGGGCCCGCCCGGAGATGGCCATGGCGGCGTTATTGACATAGTGCGAGAGGGTGGCCATGGCGACATTTTTCGTCTCCAGCATGGCCGCCCGGCGTTCCTCGGAAAGAATCCGCCGGGTCAGCTCCTGCCGTTCGCGGAAGAGGTTCTCGATGGTCATGAAGGAGGTGTACAGTTCCTTGTTGGCCCGGGCCAGGACCTCGACCGGATCGCCGATGTCGATACCCATATATTCCGCGGTGCGGATCGTCTCGGTCAACAGGGAGAACGATATTTCGTCCAGCTTCTTGCGTCCGATCCGCAACGCCCGGGAGAGAAATTCCAGCGCATACAGCCGTTGCTCGATATGGCGGGTGCGGTCATCCATGATCGGCTTGTTGATCATCTCCGACAGCTGCACGATATGGACCAGGCGGACCTCGGTGACGGTTTCGAGAACGTCATGATGATGGGCGATCGCCTCGGCCAGCGCCGGCGGGAAGTTCCATTTTTCGGCCAGCAGGTACCCCAGCGCGGCATGGTCGGTTCCCAGGATATCCCGTTCGGCTTCGATCAACCCGGAGTATTTGTCGACCTGGCTGATGACCTCCTGATAGTCAGCCGGGAAATGATGAATCAGGTAGACTACACCGATGTCGTGCAACAGGCCGGCAATGAAGGCCTCCTCGGTCGATTCCATGCCGATCGCCTCGGCCACCATCCGGCCGCCCAGGGCGACCGAAATGAAATGGTTGAACAGGTCCTTGATATCGATTTTATATTTCGCGGCCATGATATCGGCGCGGAAGACCGAGGCCGACAGGGCGAGGCACTTGACCTGAATGATGCCCAGCATCATCACCGCCTGGTTGACGGAGGCGATTCGGGAGCGTTGCTGGTAGAAGGCGGAGTTGGCCATCTTCAGAATCTTGCTGGTCAAGCCGGGATCCTTCAGGATGACGCGGGCCAGGTCGTTGACCGAGAAATCGTCGTTTCCGACCATGGCGAGAATCTGGGACAGGCTCTGGGGCAATGACAGCAGGGAGTCTTCGCGCCTGATCTTTTCGATATACTTCAATTCTTTCATGATTACCCCATCAGCCGGATACGTTCGGCCTCTCGGTCACGTTATCTCTACTATCGGCAAAAACCGGGGAGGTTTTAGGAAGCGGATCAGGAAGGAATCCGCCGGGAACGCGCGGAACGGATGACCTCGATCAGTTGCTCGATCTTGAACGGTTTAGCCAGGGTGATATCGACGCCGCCGGCCGCGGCCTCCTCAGGCGAAATCTGCAAGCCCCAGCCGGTCATGAGGATAACCGGGGTTTCCGGCGATAACCGCTTGACCTGCCGGGCGACATCCCAACCGGAGCTTTCCCCCATGACCAGATCGACCATGACTAGATCGAACGGCTCCCGTTTGAACAGCTCCAACGCCCGGAGAGGGTCCTGAATGGCCGTCAGTTTCAGTTCCAGCGAGACCGATATCCCCGCCAGAAGATCCAAGATCATCTGCTGGTCATCAATGGCCAGAATACGCAATCCGGCCAACTCATCCCGTTTTTCCCGCCCGACAACATTAGCGACGGCCGCTCCCGCAGAGGGGAACCGGAAGGAAACATAGGTCGGGCGACGACCGAACCGATCGAAAGAAACGTCCGCCCGACAGCCGGCCAGCACCGCCCTCCCCGGAGCATCGAGTAATTCGGCGGGCATAACCTCGGCGGCGCCGAAATCGATACGGGCCGGATCGAAGAGACGGTTTCGGTCGCGGAGACCGCGGATCATACTCAGGTAGATTCGACCGCCCCGTTCTTCGCTTTTCACCAGGACATCCTCCCCCTGGTCCATGAAGGTCACGAACCGGCCGAATATTCTCTCCAGCACCGGGACCAGTTCATCCCCGCCGGGCACGATTGGGCTCGCCGGGTCGATGTCGAGGTGCAGCATGACCGGGCGATTGTCGCCGAAGACGAACAGATGGTCGGCCACGCGATGGCGCTCCAACAGCCGGGCGAAGGTCGCCAGCGGATGGGGATCGGGCCGGACTGGCGCGGAGGCAGCGGTGGTTTGCAGGCTCTCCTGAAGCCGCCGGATCGAGGCGGCGGCCGCCTCGGCCGCATGCACGATCTCATCGGTGGCATACCGGATGCTTCCGGTGATGTCCGGCTGACGGGCCAGCAGTTCCGCCCGTCCCAGGACGGTTGCCAGATCATTGTTGGCCTGATTGACCATAAGCGCTGCCGCGCTCGACAGCTCTCCTCCGGCCACACCCTCGAACCGACGCTCGCCGATCCGGGCCATCGAGAGACGGATCGACAGCAATTCCACGGCCAGACGGACCAGGCCGCCTTCCCTCGCCGCCGCCCGCGAGGAACGGTCATATCCGAGCAGCACGATCACGCCGACAATCTCATCGAGCAACCGCACCGGAATCACCGTTTGATATTCCGGGAGACCCTGTTCCCCCAGGAGACGAACGATGAAGTCCTGATTGGCCGCATCGAGATCGGACCAGGCTTCCTCAACCTTCGCTCTCCCCCGCCATTCCATGGTCTCGCCGGAGGCGGCGGCCTTTCCCACCGGCCCTTCGCCCGGAAGGAAGACCGCCTCGGGGAGGACGCCGCCGGGAACGTGGCAACCATCGATCAGGCGATACCCGGTCTGGCCATCGCGGGCGAATAACGCCAGGACCGACGGCGGCCGCATCATCCGCGCCGCCTCTTCGAGAAACTGCCGGAAGGCCGCGGTCCCGGTGGGATCCGGTTTGATTCTCAGGATGGCCAGAAGCGAGCGGACGGTCGATTGATTCCGTTCATCCGTTTCCTTCAGCGCCGACAGGTTGAGACTCAGGCCCACCAGGCCGATGGTCCCCTCAATATCGGCCAAAAACGATTCGCTCAGATTCAATCCATTTCCCGGCGCCTCCAGAAGCAGGGCGAAATCGCCGACGGCCGCGACCGTCAGCGGACAGAGCAACGTCGACCGGGCGATATAGACGCCGCCGCCCTGGTCGCGGGCTTCCTGATTGAGCACCAGCATCTTCTTCCGCCGGATGGCATCGATGACCGCCGTCCGGTATGATTCACTGCCGTCATCGGGCGAAGCCGACAGGGAGTAGCGCGCCTCATCCTCGAGTTCCCCGGAAAACA
>JAAZOE010000338.1 GCA_012797915.1 Candidatus Zixiibacteriota bacterium
ACTACTATTTCGCCGGATTGGGAGAAGTCTTGGCGGCGGCCCTTCCCGGCACGGCGGCCGGAAAACCCCGGCTGGAATATGTCCCGGTCGACCGCCAAGCCCTCGAACGGTTCGCCGAAAACGATGCCCGGGTCGGGCGGCTGGCGAGGCGGCTTCTGGGCAAAGGAAGCATCGGCGATACGACGCTGAAAAATCAACCCGACCTGGCGCCCCTGGTGCGTCGCTGGCTGGATGAGGGACTCATCGCCTCGCGCCACAAGCAGGTTGGCGGACAAAAGAAACTGCTGGGGTACCGTCTGTCCTCCGGGCTGGAGGAGGGCAAGGTTTCCGGCGACATCCGGAAACTCCAACCCGGAGTGATCTACCCCGCTTCCGAAATGGCCGCGACTTTCGGTTTGTCGGCCTACCGGCTGACCAAACTCTGCAAGGAAAACATCATCGAGAAGGTCCACGGCGAGCCGACCGCGGTCGAGGCGGCCGATTTCCGGGTCCGTCACGAATTGCCCAAACTCGATTTGCTGGACCAGCAGAGACGCGCGCTGGATGAGATCATCCCGGCCATCATGAAACATCAGTTTGCCCCGTTTCTGTTGTTCGGCGTCACCGGATCGGGCAAGACGCTGGTGTACTGTCACGCCGCCAAAGAGGCGCTGACGGCGGAACGGTCAGTGCTGGTGCTGGTGCCGGAGATCGCCTTGTCGGGACTGTTGTTGTCGTCGTTTGCCGCCTTTTTCGGCGACCGGGTGGCGGTGATCCATTCCGGCCTGACCGTGCCGCAGAGGATGGCGGTCCGGGAGAAAATCGCCTCCGGCGAAATCGGGGTCGTCATCGGCCCCCGGTCGGCGCTGTTTTCGCCGATGAAAAACCTCGGACTCATCGTCGTCGATGAGGAACACGACCCGTCTTACAAACAGGATGATCCCGCGCCGAGGTATCACGGCCGCGATGCCGCCGTGATGTTGGCCAAAACCTGCTCCTGCCCGGTCATTCTCGGATCGGCGTCGCCCTCGGTGGAATCGTATTACAACGCCGCCACCGGACGGTATCGGCTGCTGACCCTCGACCGCCGGCCCCAATCCGGCTATCGGATGCCGCAGATTATCACCCTGGACATGAAATCGGAAAAGATATCGGGGGAATGTTCGTTCCTGTCGTATCGGCTGAAGAAAGAAACCGAAACGCATATCGCCTCCGGCGGGCAGGTCATCTATTATCTCAACCGGCGCGGGTTTTCTCCCCGCCTGAAATGCCGCGACTGCGGCGAGGTTCCGGTCTGTCCCGACTGCGGGGTGACGCTGGCGTATCACCGAAGCGGCAATCTTCTCAAGTGCCATTTCTGCGACCGGGTGGAACCGGCTCCGCAGAAATGCGGCCAGTGCGGCGGCAGTGATTTCATCGCATTGGGAACCGGCACCCAGCGGGTGGAGGAAAACCTGTCGCGGTTGTTTGAGGATATCCGGGCGGAGCGGATCGACTCCGACAAGACCGCTCGCAAATCGGGACGGTTGATTCTATCGGAATTCGCCGAGGATAAATTCGATCTGCTGGTCGGGACCCAGATGGTGACCAAGGGGCTGGACATCCCCAATGTGACCTTGGTGGGGGTGCTGGCCGCCGATATCGGCCTGGAGATGCCCGATTTCCGCGCGGCCGAGAAAACCTATGCCCGTTTGCTTCAGGTGGCCGGACGGGCCGGACGGGGGGACCGCGAAGGCACGGTCATGATCCAGACCTATTACGGCGACCATCCGGTGATCCGTCATCTGGCGCAGGGAGATTATCTCGGCTTTTTCGAGATGGTGCTGGAAGAGCGGCGCGAACTGCAGTATCCCCCGTTCTCCCGCCTGATTAATATCACTCTGACCAGCGAAGATGAAAAGGTGTTGGAAAAGGAAGCGCTGGCCTTCCGAATCCGCCTCGAAGAGCATCTCTCCGGCCTCTCCTCGCGAAATTCGGATATGGGTCCGGGTGCCCCACAGCTTGCTGTGGGTCCGGGTGCCCCACAGCTTGCGGTGGGTTCCCGAAAAAACTTCATCCTCCTCGGTCCCGCCCCCGCGCCGATTTATCGCCTTCGCGGCCAATATCGCCGTCGGTTGATCATCAAATGTGGTTCAGTAGGAAAGATCGTGGCCCGGTTCCGCGCCTGGGAGGAGGCGGAAAAGGGATTCGGTCTGCCCTCCAAGGTCCGCGCGATATTCGACATCGACCCGGTGAACATGATGTAAATCGGCCACTGATCGGTTCCTCTGGGGCGATTGAGGCGGCCGATGACCTCGATGGAACCGCTTGACCAAATCGGAAAATATTGTATACTATGAATGGCCGCGCTGTTTCTTTTCCGCAGCCGTTTATGGGGGAACTCTGAGGGGTAGTAACGATACAAGGACTTAACACCGGCCCTGACAACTCCGGCGACGACATGAAAACACAACACCTGACGTTCGGCATCGTATCGTTCATCATCTTTACCGCTCTCTTTCTGATGGCCGCCATCGGCGTCGCCGAGGTCCGGCCGCGCATCCGTATCGAGACGATAACGGCCGCGGCCGGAACCACCGCCAAGGCTTCGATCTACCTCGAAAATTACCCCCTCCAGATGGGCGGGTTCGATTTCACCGTCGCCTATGACAAATCGGCCATGACCATCACCGGCATCACCATGGGCGAACTGCTTGCCGTCTGCGACTGGGAACTGTTCGCCATTCAAAACAAGGACAGCCTGGAGTGCCAGCCGGATTGCTCGGGACGGAGGCGGATCGTGGCCATGGCCGAGACGGCCAACGGCCCGTACCACCCTTCCTGTTTCGGTCCCGCCGACAGCAGCACGGTCGAACTGGCGGTCATCCATCTGCAGATGGCCGACAGCGCCGCCGGCGGAACATCTGAACCGATTCGGTTCTTCTGGCGGGAATGCACCGACAATGCCCTGGCCACCACCACCGGCGACTTTTTGATTCTGGACGCGCGGATTTTCGATCAGACGGGGACGCTTCTGTGGGACGAGGTCGATGAGGCCACGTATCCGGAAGGCTCCCGTCCGCTGTTTGTCGGGACCCCCGACAGTTGTCTGCTGACGGAAAAAGCGCAGTTCACCTGCGGCGATGTCAGCGGGGACGGCAAGGTCGATGTCGGCGACGCCGTCTATGTGGTCAACTATCTTTTCCGCGCCTGTCCCGCCCCCGACCCGATCGAGATGGGGGATGTCAACGCCGATGGTAATTGCACTATCGGCGATTCGGTCTATCTGATCACCTATATCTTCCGCGGCGGCCCGGCGCCGGTTTGTCTCGGTGTCCTGCGGATAATCGACTTTCAGCACGGCGGAATCACAATACAATAGCGCCGCCATTCATCCTCACCCGATTTTACTGTCACTGATCGATGTTTCCCGTGGCCCGCCTCCGGCGGGCTTCGCGATGACGATTTTGGGGGTCGCTCCAAGCCATAAGCATAAGAGTGCCACGCAGAGAGAAACTTGCCTGGTGTCCCAGGTCTTTAGACCTGGGATTACGCAACTGTGGTCGTTTTGATGCGACTGATATTGGCCTCCGTTTCCCACGTCTGAAGACGTGGGCCACCCGTCCTGCCCCTTCTCGGGCGACTCGCACCCGGTAATTTCCCGCGCGGGGTACCGCGGTACGGGGTACCTCTTCCCGGAATCCCGCCTCCGGCGGGACTGACGGGTGGGATTTTTTGATAACCCCTGAGAAATATCACTACCGCATGCACCTGCTTCATGCCCGTCGTGGCCAACTGTCCACAAAACCAACACTTCCTGTCGAATATGATGCCAAATCAACACCGAGTTGGTGGTAAAGGACAGTCCGGCGCCATATATATGAGGACTATTTGCCGCATCGGGTCGCATATCGAGCGCAAACAGGATACAATCTCTAACGATTGGGTGCCCCGACCCTCCGGGTCGGGATTCCATGGTATCCCGTCGAATCCGCAATCTGTTTATTATTTCCCCGCCTGCACCGGGCTCCTACTCCCATCGCCCTCTGGGAGA
>JAAZOE010000339.1 GCA_012797915.1 Candidatus Zixiibacteriota bacterium
TGGAGGCCCTGGATCCATTACTGACCGGTGACGCCAACGCCGACCAGGTGATCGATGTCGGCGATGCCGTTTACATCGTCAATTACGTTTTCAAAGGCGGCCCGCCGCCGCTTCGGCCGGCGGCCGCCGATGTCAATTGCGATAACCGAGTCAATGTCGGGGACGCCGTATATATCGTTCATTACGTGTTCGACTCGGGTCCCGCGCCGTGCAACGGGCTTTAGTTCCCGCTCCGTTCCATAATATAGAACCCACCGTTTTCGAATTCACACGGGGCCCTACAAAATCGGGGCCCCGCTTTTTTCGGGTTTCCTTTCCCGGTTTTATCCTCCGGTTTCACCGGTCCGGGCATAAAAACCGACCCGACGATGAAAAGTATGTACGGATCGGCCCGCAGGCGGCTCTGTAATATGAAAATGAGACCTAACATAACTCCCCCCGGTGTTATGAAAAGGAGACATAAGAATGAAACAGATGATGAAACTGGCACTTGGATTGGCGATCATGGGGTTGGTGGCCGTTATCGGAGGGTGCTCCGACACCAGCCCGCTGGCGCCGTCCGTGTCGTCCGAATCCACGGGGGGAACCGCGTTTTTTGCCCCGACGAATGGGGATCCGGTGGAGTTTTCGGCCCGCGTGGCGACCGTATGGCAGAGCCAGCGGATGCTCACGTTCGACGGCCGTCCCGATACCGTGGTTGCCGCCCACAATTGCGTGATCGTGCGGCTGCTGAACGACCAGGAAACTCCGGTCCCGTTTGTCGATATCCAGCCCGGTGATACCATGCAGGTCAGCGGTACGGCCCAGCAAAACGGTTATATCATCGCCACCCGGTTACGCATCTGTACCCCCGGCACCGGCCAGTATGACCTGGCGTTCCGGGATACGATTGTCGCCATCGACTATGCCGCCGGATCCTTCACCGTGGCCGGCCGGACGGAAACTATCCTGGTCGACAGCGCCACCCTTATTTGGGGAAATATCATCACCCGTCACCAGGGAACCGGAAATGAGTATCAGAATCAGGAGATGGCCGGAAGCGGCTGCGCCAAAGCCAATCCCGGGTATTACACGACCTCGCGTGATACGATTCTGACCCTGACCGACCTGGCCGTGGGCGATGTGGTGGAAATTAAAGCCAATATTGTCGATGAGGCTACCCTGCTGGCCGTCAAGATTAAGCTGGCCAACTGCACCGAGAAAATTTGCGTTACGTTCACGGCTGCACTGGCCTCGGTCGACGTTGAAGCTTCACTGGTGACGTTCGACGGGTATGACTGGACCGGGCAGGTGTGCAAAAACGCCGTGCTGCTTGGCTTGGACGGCGAGCCGCTGACTCTGGCCGATTTCGCGGTCGGCGAATGGGTGGCGGTCAAGGGTTTTCCCGTGGATGAAACGACCCTGAAGATTTGTGAAATGGCAAAATCCCTCAACCCCTAAAACCCCTCCCTCGATGTCCACAAGCATCACCGGGGGTTTTATGCAGTAGAGTCGGCGGGCGAAACGTCAGTTTCGCCCGCCTACTGCAATTTTACATGTTTCCTTGACCGGTCAATATTCAATTGATAAATCGATCCTGCCGTGCCTGGCCGAACCGGTTTCCTATTGCCGCATAGCAGGTTATGGTTGCCGTAGTGATGCTGGAGGATATTTTTTGTCTTTTTTTGAATCGTTTTTGTCGGAGGGATATCTAAAGAACCAGTTGAGAAAATCACAATTGATGGAGACAGAGGGAGATGAAAAAAGGAATTACCGAGTTTTCTATCCGGCGGCCCTGGCTGGTGATTATCCTGGCGGTGGCGGTCACCGCCTTCTTCGCCGCCCAATTCCCCAAGATCAAAATCGACACCGATCCGCTCAACATGCTCGACCAGAACGAGCCTGTGCGGATTTTCGATGTGGCCGCGAAAGACGCGTTTGCGTTGCACGATTTCATCGCCGTCGGGCTGGTGAATGACAAAACGGCCTTCACCCCCGATATCCTCAACCGTATTTACAGGATCACCGCCGAGGTGGAGAAGATCGAGGGCGTCATCGTCGAGGATATTCTGGCCCCGGCGACGGTCGATGATATCAAGCAGGGTCCCGGCGGTTCCCTCATTATAGAACCGTTGATGGGGGGCGAGATTTCGACCCCGGCCGAGGCGGAGTATATCCGCGAGCGGATCAAATCGAATCCGATCCTTCGGGGCAAACTGGCCTCCGATGACGGCAAGGCCATCGCGTTGTTCGTTCCCATCCAATCCAAGGACATGTCCAACCGGATCGCCGGGGAAATCAAGACGATCACCGACACCCACGGCGGCGGAGAGAAATTCCATATCGCCGGATTACCGGTGGCCCAGGATTCGTTCGGAGCGCAGATGTTCAAGCAGATGGCCGTCGCCGCGCCGGCGACCTTCCTGGTCATCTTCCTGTTGCTGTTCCTTTTCTTCCGGAATGTGAAAATCATCATCGCCCCGATGGTTGTGGCGGTGATGGCGGTCGTCTGGGCGATGGGCCTGTTGATTGTGACCGGGAACACGGTCCATATCATGTCGTCGATGATCCCGATCTTTTTAATCCCCATCGCGGTTCTGAACTCGATCTATATCATCTCCGAGTTTCACGCCCATTATGCCGGGCACCGACAGAAAGAGGCCGGCATCCGGCATTCAATCCATGAGCTGTTCGTACCGATGTTATTCGTCTCGGCCACCGCGGCGGTCGGTTTCCTGGCGCTGGCCATCACTCCCATTCCCCCGGTGCGCGTGTTCGGCATCTTCGTCGGCTTCGGCACCCTGGCGGCGTGGTTTCTGTCGCTGGTCATCAACCCGGCGTTCATGATGCTTTTGTCCGACAAAACGCTCGCCCGCTTCGCCCAGGCCACCGATGATCGCGGACTGCTCTCCCGGCTGCTGCATTTCTTCCGCACCTTTTCATCCCGGCATAACAAAGGGATCATCGCCGCCTCGCTGATCGTGGTGGTCATTTCCGCCGTCGGCCTGTCGATGATCGTGGTCAACGACAACCCGGTCAAATGGTTCAAGAAATCGCACCCGATCCGTCAGGCCGACATGGCCATGAACAACCACCTGGCCGGCACCTACATGAATTACCTCGTGTTTGAAGGGGAAAATTCGGAGGCCATGAAAGACCCGGCGGTCGTGACTTACATTGAGTCGATGCAGGGCGAACTGGCCCGGGAGCCGATTGTCGGCGCCACCACCGGCCTGCCGGATGTGGTTAAGAAGGTCCGGTATGAATTGTTCGGGGCGGATTCTTCCAAGCTGGCCATCCCGGAATCGGCCGACGAAATCGCCCAGATGCTGTTCATGTTCGAGATGTCGGGCGGCGATCCGGGGGACCTGTTCAAGTTCGTTACTCCCGAATACGACAAGGCCAATCTCTGGGTGCAACTTCGCGACGGCGATAATCAGGCGGTCACCAAAGTGGTGGAACGGGCCGATGATTTCCTGGCCGCGCATCCGCTTCCGCCGGGAATCAACGTCAGCTGGGCCGGATTGCCCTACGTCAATGTCATTTGGCAGAAATTGATGGTCGGCGGCATGCGCGAGGCGCTGCTGATCGCCTATGTCATCGTGCTGGTCATGATGACCGCGTTGTTCCGTTCCTTCCGTTGGGGGCTGATCTCCATGCTGCCGCTGACGATCACGGTCGGGGCCATCTACGCCTTCATCGGGTTCGTCGGCAAACCGTACGACATGCCGATTTCGGTGCTGTCCACGCTGACCCTGGGCCTGTCGGTCGATTTCGCCATTCAGTTCATCCAGCGGATGCGGACGATGTACGACCGCAACCGTGATTTCCAGCAAACCTACCACGACATCTTCGAGGGGGTCGGCCGGGCCATTATGCGCAACGTGCTGGTCATCTCCATCGGCTTTATCCCAATGCTGTTCTCCGACCTGGTGCCCTATATCACCGTCGGCGCCTTCTTCCTGGCCATCGAGCTGGTTTCCGGAATCGTCACCATGCTGCTGCTGCCGGCGCTGGCCAGGACGTTCCGGCGCGGGCTGTTCCCCGCGGCCGCCCCGGAGGCGGTCGCGGCGGAACCGTCCCAGGCGCAGGCGTAAGCCCTGAAACGAAAAAATGAAACGAAAGGAATAAAGGATTATGAAACGACTCATCACCACCGCCGTGCTGGCCCTGATGGCGCTGGCCGTGACCCACGCGATCGCTTCGGCGCAGGATGCGACCGAGGTCATGAAGAAGTCCCACATGGCCTACTACTATGCCGCCAACGACGCCGTCTATGAAGTCACCATGCATCTGTTCGACAAGAAGGGCGGTGAACGGACGCGCGAATTCACCATGCTCCGCCTGGATAAAGAGGACGGCGGCGACCAGAAGTACTACACCTATTTCCGGCAGCCCTCCGATGTCGCCCGTTTGAGTTTCATGGTGCACAAGAACGCCACCGGCAACGATCAGCGGTGGATTTACGTCCCTTCGGTCGACCTGGTCAAGCCGATCTCGGCCGACGACAAGAACTCCAGCTTCGTCGGCTCCGATTTCACCTATGAAGACGTCTCCGGCCGCCGCTGGACCGAGGACAATCACAAGTTGCTGCCCGAGTCGCAACTCGACGGCAAGGCCGTCTTTGTCGTGGAATCCACGCCCTTGAAGCCGTACAAGGGATTCGCCAAGCGGATTTCCTATATCGACCAGACCACTCATATCCCGCTCAAATCGGAGTATTTCGACGACAAGGGGGAGGTGGTGCGAGTGGAAAAAGCGGTGAAGATCGAGGATATCGGCGGATTTCCAACCGTCACCAGCCGTTCCATGGAAAGCCTGAAGAAGGGGAGTCGCACGGTGGTCGATTTCACCGGCACCAAATACAATGTCGGTCTCAAGGATGACTTTTTCACCGAACGATATCTGAAGACGCCGCCGCGCGAATACGTGAAGTAGGGCGGGAGGAGTGAACACGGTGAAAGCACAGATGTTTCTGGCGGCGCTGGTCGTGATCATACTGGCCGGCGCCGGTCGGGCGGAAGTTAATATTGACGGTTTCCTGCAGGGGTTATATGGCGGTCGTCTCGACAACACCAATCCCACCGCCACCGAATTCACCGCCTCGGAATCCCGTTTGCAGCTTCGGTTGGAGCAGGTCGGGGAGAAGAACGAAGTATTCGGGCGACTGGATTTTACCTATGATGCGGCCGATAGCGCGCGGTTCGACGTGGAGCTTCGTGAAGCCTATTTGAAAACCCGGCTGGGCGACAACTTCGATCTCAAGATCGGTCGACAGGTACTGACCTGGGGGACCGGCGACCTGATTTTCATCAATGATGTCTTCGCCAAGGATTATCAATCCTTTTTCGTCGGCCGTGACGACCAGTATCTGAAGGCGCCGCAAAACGCCTTACGGGCGGAGTATTACGGGTCGGTCGGATCACTGGCCCTGATCTGGACGCCCCGGTTCGAACCCAACCGATTACCCGACGGCCGGACGCTCAGCTACTTTAATCCCTTCGTCGGTCAAATTGTCGGTCAGGGGTATGATGCCTCGGTCCCGCTTCCTCCGGCTCAATTCAAGAACGGAGAAATTGCGGCCCGCTTCAGCCGCCAGGTGGGCGGGTTCAATACCGCGCTGTACGCTTATCACGGCTTCTATAAGAACCCGATGGGGGCGATGATGACCGCAGGGGGGCCGATGCCGATCTTTCCTCGGCTGAACGTCTACGGCGCCTCGCTTCGCGGGCAGGTACTGGGCGGGATCGTCTGGCTGGAAGGAGGGTATTTCGATTCCCGCCAGGATCAATGCGGAGCCAATCCCCTGCTGCCTAACGCTTCGGCCACAGCCATGCTCGGTTTTGAACGGCAGGTGGCGACCAACCTGACGGTCAACGGCCAGTGGCAGGCCGAGGCCATGATGGAATACGACCGGTATAAAACCGGTCAGGCAAGCCTGGGCGGGTACGTCCGCGACGAGATCAGTCATCTGCTGACCACGCGCATCACGCAATTGCTGCATTCGGAATTGGTCACGCTCTCGGCGTTCGTATTCTATTCGCCCTCCGATGAAGATTTGTACGCCCGGTTATACGCCGGGTACAAATATACCGATGAGGTGGCCTTTGCGGTGGGAGCCAATATCTTCGACGGCCAAAACCAGGCCGCCAATTTCGGGCAGTTTCAAAAGAACGACAACGTGTATATCAAGGTGACCTTTAACTATTGACGGGCGGCGTATGCCCGGCCGCGATCAGAACATCAGCGGTATCCCGGAAGTCAGCAAGGCTTCCGGGACCGCCTTCATCGGAGGGTACCCTCATGACCATCGAAAACGGCATCCGCGGACTGGCTGGCGGACTGGTTCTGCTGTCGCTTGCTCTATCCTGGATCATTTCGCCCTATTTCCTGCTGCTGGCGACGATGGTTGGATTGAACCTCGTGCAGTCTGCCTTTACCGGTTTTTGCCCGGCAGAAGCGGTCTTTAGGAAACTACGGCGGTTTCAATAATCTGATTGCCGAAAGCGTTTTGCAGGGCCTTCACTATCTGGCATGGGATCATTTGGTCGGCCAAGATCGCCGAAACCCGATGCCGGATTGCGACATGGTTTGGCCCCGCAGGTGACCCATCATCCTACCGCCTTCAGACGAACCACAACCGGCTGGAAAGTCCGGAGATCGTCGAGGCGGGAGAGTTTTCTACGCCGCGTTTTCGACGACCCGGCGGCGGAAGGCGTCTCGTACAGCCCGGCCATAGACGTGAGAAACCCACATTGATACGAAGGTTTTTTCTTTTTAATCGTTCTGGTCCGATTCGCACGGTGTATCTATTTGGCTTCCATCTGCAACGTACCGTTGAAAATCCTGAGAAAGGCTCAGTCTATTTATCTGACAGGCGTTACCATCATTGGCCGGATTCTGGGATTGACCGGCGGGTCCCGAAATATTATCATATCGGAGAGTGACATTAAGGGACGAGAACACAATTAACTGACAGAATTTTGGAAGTCAATGGCGCCGGCCAAGCGCGATGTCTGGTCTTTGGAGGGAGTCGAAATCATGAAAACAGTCCTTCTTTCGCTTTTATTGGCGTTATTGTCTTCCTTCGCCTTCGGTCAGAATTTTCACGCCGCTCGCACCGGCGTACATCTATCCCTGCCCAAGGCCGGATGGGGACTTGATTTTCCAGCCGAGGATTTTCTCGTTGAAGATGCCAAGCTTGATCCCAACGGTCAGTATATCGGTTGTCGAGCGGGCGGGAACAATATCATTATGCTCTGTTATTTCGAACACGCGCCGGTTGAAGGAGATGCCGCGGCCTGCCGCGATTACTACATGGAAAAGAGCAAAGAGGCTCCGATGGAGGTTTCAGGGCTGCGCGCGTATGAACGCGGCGAGATGGCGGTATTCGAATATCTGGTAACAGAATACCGTGGGGAAAGAGTCCATCAAATGAACGTCCATGCCTATCTGGCGCGTAATGGGTATTGCGCGGAGGTACATCTATCGCGCTCCAATTATGATCCCGAAGCCTACGATGATTTGATGAAAGTTCTCGAGGAAGTGCACGCATCGAACGGAATCGGTCCTGTTATCGCGCTGCAGTTTGATTTTGCCATGATGTATTACACCTCCAAAAATTATGACAGCGCCATCGTCGAATATGAAAAAGTACTGGCTCGCGAAAAAGAGCTAATAACGTACAATAAATATTTCTGATACGTCGCTTATGACAACTTGTCTCAGTCGTATATTATGGCCGGTTATCCGGACAAGGCTGTTGAGATATGCCAGCGAGGTTTGAAGGGCGACAAAAAGTATCCGGTGTTTTACTATACGATGGCCTGCATATGTGCCCAAAAGGGTGATGGCGGTCCGGCACTTGAGTATATTCGCCAGGCATACAAGTATAAAGACAAAATGCTTCCCGGCGAAAGTCTGGCAAATCCACTAAAGCATGAATCGTTTAAGGAATTATTGAAGAGTGAAGAGTTTCGCCAGGAATTGGAAAGAATCGTGCAGTAATTGAGCGACTACTCTTATCCGCTAACAGGACAATTGAAATATAAAAGTTTAGGACTCGTCGGACCATGGTCGGAGCCGGAAGTATGCTACGGTTGTCCGGAGTCTGTCGAAGGTTCTCTGCAGTTTGTTGGAGAGTATTGCCGCCACGCATCGTGTGTTCCACCGGCGAATCATGAGATGGAGCCTGCAGGCGGTTTGTCGGATGAGCCGCCATGAAGGGGACGGCCCGATTTTGTCGGGTTTTTTTATTCCCCGGGCCAATCCACGACGTATCTTGGAAAATAATTGCGTTGTTTCAAACATTTTGGAATGGATACTGCAGTGGCCGGAAACGAAAGAAACAGCATATTCGGCGTTATTGCGATCATTCTGGTGTTGACGGGATGTTCCCAAAACGGAACCATAAAAGAGCCTGAGGTGCATGGTATGCAGGTATATTATTTGGAGGTAGTGACGAACGATGTCGACGCGGTTTGCCGCGCGTATGTCGCGACGTGGGGGCTGCAGTTTGGTGAACCGGATACCCTCCTCGGAAACGCGCGGACGGCGGCGCTGCACGGCGGCGGATTGGTGGGCGTCCGGGGGCCGTTGCGAGAGGATGAAGAACCAGTCGTGAGGCCGTATTGGCTCGTGGATGATATCAAGGTTGCGGTGGCGGCGGTGGAGAAGGCCGGCGGTGAGATGGCGCTTCCGCCGACGGAGATTCCCGGCCGCGGGACAATCGCCATTTACTTCCTGGGGAACAACCAGCATGGCCTCTGGCAGCCGTGAGTGCGAAAGGGGACGTGAATCGACCGCTCAACGGCCGCCCTTCAGTTGTTGGAGGTTTTTCCGGGGATAGGGAGCGCGAGAGCGCTCTTTTATTATATTCCCGGGGAATTCGCCCGGACATACAAGCGTCTCGCAACCCAGGAATCCAGCCTTTCCGAAGCTTGGGGAGAGTCAGGCCGAGGTGGCCATCGTCAACCCCTCAATTTGTTGAAATCCCCCGAGAGGGTCGGTTGGTCAGGCCGGAAGCGCTCCGGCAGGACGGGGCTAACCACTTCAATTCCAAGAACTTGTCTCTCTCGATGGAAACGCGGCGTTTTTCCCGTAGCCGTTTCTGTACCCGCCTTCTATATTTGCTGTCGTATGCCATGTCAGGATCTGTCGTTTGTCGGCAGTCCCCGGGGGAAAAGGATGGTCAAAAACCTGCGCGATCTAAAACATACCTCCGTTGCCATAAAAGGCGGCGGCGAGGTCATCATTCTTGATACCGGAGCGATCATCGATGCCGAAGCCGAAGCCATGCTGCAAGCCCTGCATTCACGCTCCACGGGGGGCTTGCGGAGCCATCTGGAAGTCCTGGCCGAAAAAGGGGCCGACAATTTCATGGAGAAATTCTATGTCGGGTACGGCCATCATTCCATCGGGGATTGCGGCGATACCACCATATTCATAGAAGGCGTATCCCTGCCCGCCGTCAAGGCGGTTCAGGATAATCCCCTGTTTCGAGGGCAGGAATCATCGACCCGCTATCTCGATTTTTCCCGGCAGCCCTTCATTGATCCGACCGGGACGGATGCGGGAAGGCGGCTGTTGGAGCGGCAACGACAATTCTATATCGATGCCCAGGAACCGACCCGGGAATGGCTGAAACAGCTTCATCCCAATGCCCTCGGAGAAAAGGAATCCGTTTACCGGAA
>JAAZOE010000340.1 GCA_012797915.1 Candidatus Zixiibacteriota bacterium
GACGGCATGAAAATGATCGTGCCGGAGGAAAACGCCAAGGAGGCGGCGATGGCCCAGGGAACTGCCGTCTTTCCGGTCAGGTCGCTTTCCGACCTGATCGCCTTCCTCGAAGGTTCCCGCGACATTGCTCCGTTCACCATCGACATCGACTCGGTTTTCGAACAATCGCGGCAGTACGATGTCGATTTCTCCGATGTCCGCGGCCAGTAATCGGCCAAACGGGCGCTGGAGGTCGCCGCCGCCGGGTGACACAATATCATCATGATCGGCCCGCCCGGTTCCGGCAAAACCATGCTGGCCCGTCGGCTGCCGACCATCCTGCCGAACATGACCCTCGATGAAGCCCTGGAAACGACCAAGATTCACTCCGTCGCCGGGATGTTGCCGGCCAACACGCCGCTCATCGCCACCCGGCCGTTCCGCGACCCGCATCACACGGTTTCCAACGCCGGCTTGATCGGCGGCGGAAGCATCCCCCGTCCGGGCGAGGTTTCGCTGGCCCATCACGGCGTGCTGTTTTTGGATGAAATCGCCGAATTTCGCCGGGAGGCGCTGGAGGTTCTGCGTCAGCCGTTGGAGGACAGCATCGTCACGATTGCGCGCGCGGCAACATCGTTGACTTACCCGGCCAACTTCATGCTGGCGGCAGCGATGAACCCCTGCCCATGCGGCTACCACGGCGACAACGCTCACGAATGCAGTTGCAGCCCGACCCAGATTTCCAAGTACATGTCCCGTCTGTCGGGGCCGCTGATGGACCGGATCGACATCCATATCGATGTTCCGGCGGTCAATTTCAAGGAGTTGTCCTCGGACACCTGCGGCGAGAAGTCCTCGATTATTCGCGAGCGGGTGAATCGGGCGCGGAAACGGCAGTTGGATCGGTTCAAGCATCTCAAATCGGTCTATTGCAACGCGCATATGGAATCGAAGGTAATCCGGGAGATTTGCCGGATCGACGATCACGGGCAGGCGCTGCTCAAGACGGCAATCACGATGCAGGGGTTGTCGGCGCGGGCGTATGATCGGATACTAAAAGTCGCCCGGACGATTGCGGACTTGGCCGATTGTGATGGAATCGAGCTGTCGCATCTGGCCGAGGCAATCGGCTATCGGTCGTTGGACCGGAATCTATGGTTGTGATGCCGTCGAATAGGAATCGGCGCTTGATTTACCCCTCAAGGGGTCGGCCACTCAAGATTGATTTCCGCATCCGCACGAACTACCGAACTATACCGCTGCGTTCACTGCGGGAAGAACAGTCTCTGCCTCCGGTGCGGCCTTCATGCCGTTGTAGATGGCCAGGAATTTGGCGTACGCTTTGCCGTTGCCGGTCGGTTCGGATAATGGCGGCAACACCTGGATCGAATGCAGGGCCGTCGCCAGTTCCTGCAATTTCGACGTAACCGACGCAATTAGATCGGCCAAGGCGGTCTGGAAATCGAACGACGAGATTTCTCCTGCGGGGCCGTCTTGGGCCGGTGATTCCTCGGCCGGGACTTCCTCGACAGGCACTTCCTCGACCGATGCGCCGTCAATTATCTCGGTCGATGCCATTGCCATCGAAAGGCTTGGATCGCCGGCCTGGAGGGTAACGGCCTCCGCAGGAGTTTCCGGTACGGAGGCCGAAGCGGCGTCAAGGATCGACTGTACGGAGGATATGAAGCCGTCGAAGCCGGTTTGGATGCGGGCGATGAGATCGGCGGCGGTGGTGATGTTGCCGCTCTGATAATCGTCGGCGATTTTCTCCAGCGAGGCGGTCAGCGCGGC
>JAAZOE010000341.1 GCA_012797915.1 Candidatus Zixiibacteriota bacterium
CGGCTCCGCCGAAGACCGAGGACCTGCTGCGCATCGACACCCTGGAAGTCGAAATCGGGTATGGATTGATTCCCATGGTCGACGCCCATCAGGGGGGCGATCTGCTCGACCGGATCAGCATCATCCGCAAACAACTCGCCCTCGACATGGGTTTCATCGTTCCGGCCATCCGCATCCGCGACAACGTCCGTCTGCGGCCGAACGAATATGTGGTCAAGATCAAGGGGCTGGTGGTCGCCGGCGGCGAACTGATGCCCGATTCCCTCATGGCCATCAATCCCGGATTCCTCACCGATGACATCGAGGGATTCGAAACGGTCGAGCCGGCCTTCCATCTCAAAGCCCGCTGGATCATCCCCAGCCTGAAGGAGACGGCCGAGGCCAAGGGCTTCACGGTCGTCGAACCGACGGCGGTGCTGGCCACGCACCTGACCGAATTGATCAAAGGCAACGCCGCCGAAATCGTCACCCGCCAGGACGTCCAGCACCTGCTGGAAACGCTCAAGCAGGATCAGCCGGCGCTGGTGGACGGAGTGGTCCCCGACCTGGTGACCCTGCCGGCCGTGCATAAAATCATCCAGTTGCTGCTGTCCGAGCGGGTTCCCATCCGCGACCTCGGCACGATCATGGAAACGGTGTCCGATTTCGCTCCCTCGACGAAGGACCCCGAGGTGCTGGCCGAATACTGCCGCATCTCCCTGCGGCGGCGGATCTCCGATATGCTCAAGGATGATCAGGGGCAGATTCACTGCTTTACCCTGTCGCCGACCGTGGAGCAGCTGCTGACCGACGCGGTCCAGAACACCAAACAGGGGATCATGGTGATCCTCCCGCCCGAAGTTTCGGAAAAACTGATCCAGGAAACGAATCGGCAGACCGACATTTTGTCGACCGGCGGCCATCACCCGGTTTGCCTGACCGCGCCCAGCGTACGGCTGGCCTTCCGGCGCCTGGTTGAGACCGCCCTGCCCCAGCTGACGGTCGTTTCCTTCAACGAAATCCATCGCGATGTGAGTTTGATCTCGACCGGAATGGTGGAGCTGAATCATGATAGTTAAATCGTTCATCGCCGACACTGTCGCCGGGGCCCTGAAAAAGGCCCGTACCGAATTGGGCGGCGACGCCGTCATCCTCAAGACCCGCCGATTGGATGGGGTCCATCCCACCGCCGCCGGCGGCAAGGTTGAAGTCACCGCCTGCGTTGACCGGGCGCCGTCCGGGCCGGGCCCGCTCGCGGCCGTGGCCGAACCGGCCGTTCGTCCACAGGTCAAACCGGCGGAAGTCAACCGCCTGAACCTCGCGACGGCGGCGCCGATGCCGGTCAAGCCGGCGATCCCGGATGCTCCGGCTGCTCCGGTTTCGCTGCCGTCAGGCGAGCCGGATACCGATCGGTTCCCCGCTGCGGAGATCGTCCAGAAGATTGATTTTCTGATCGACGTCGTTCAGGCTCCGCTGCGGCGGAGCGCTTTTCCCGGCAACATCGGGCGGCTGTTCGCCTGCCTGCTGCAGGCCGACCTGCCGGAAGCCGTCGCCTATGACGTCGCCGAAAAAATCGCCGACCGTTTCCAGCCGGGAGATTCCTACCAAAAAATCGCCCGCTCGGCCATCGATATGGTCTGCCGCCGGCTTCCGGATTCCGTCTCGGTGCGGCCCTTTGAGGCCGGCCAAACGGTGGTCGTCATCGGCCCCGCCGGGAGCGGCAAAACATCACTGATCGGCCGATTGGCCGGGTACCTCCTGCGGCAGCAGCGCCTCCCGGTGGTCCTGACCTCATTGGACCAGGTCAAGGTGGCGGCGACCGAGGAACTGACGACCTACGCCGACATCCTTGATGTGGATCACTTTGCTATGCCTCGCCGGGCGGACCGGTCCCTGATCGAACGCCACGGAAAAGATAAGGTCGTTCTTCTGGATACCCCCGCGCTCAATCCGCGCGACCGGGAAGAAATTGCCGCCGTCGGTGAGAAACTGGCGGCCCTTGGCCCCGACCGAATTATCGGCGTCTTCGCGGCCACGGTCCGGAGCAGCGA
>JAAZOE010000342.1 GCA_012797915.1 Candidatus Zixiibacteriota bacterium
AGCGCCCAGGCGAAGAAGATCGTTCCCTTCTCGGTCTGGGTGAAATGAAGGCCGCCCGGGTTGTCCGCCTGGGCGATGTAGATGGGGATCACGACCCGGACGCCGTAGTAGGCCAGACGCTCCAGCATCTCGATGATGTTGAGCATCCAGAACGACCGTGGAAACTGGCTCAACTGGTCGAAGATTCCCCGTTTCTTTGCAGGTTGTGTCACAGCTTCTGCCACAAGCACGTCCTCACGCAAAGGGTGAACGGTCAGTGTCGCAAGCTATAGAAGACCCAAAGGTATGATTCTCAACAAGATTAGTCAAGAGGGGAGGGGTGGTCATTTTCCAGATAGCCGAACGCCCCGGCGGCGGCCGGGGCGTTGGCATGGCAGAAGGACCGAAAGTCACAGAGAGAGACTGAGGTGTAACGCTGGTTGCTTTTCCATCGACCGTTTCCCGGTCATGACCCCATCGGGTCAGATTCCGGGACGGATCGCATTTTCATTCACCATCCCGTGCTGGCGCATCCAGCGGTCGTTGTACACACGGGACAGGTATTTCAAGCCGGAATCGGGCAGGATGACCACCATCATTTGGTCGCCGTCATGCTCCCGGGCGTAGGTCAACGCTCCATGAATCGCCGCCCCGCCGGAGCCGCCGGTGAGAATCCCTTCCCCGGCGGCCAGCTCCCTGGCGGCCGCAAAACAATCCTTGTCGGTGACTTTGATGAACTGATCGATGTACTCGAACCGCAGCGTCGGGCATAGCTTGTCTTCGCCGATTCCCTCGACCAGGTACGGCTTCGGTTCGATCAGCTTTCCGCTCTCGGCATATTCGCCGTACACCGACCCGTATGGGTCAACCGCCACGGCGATCAGATTTGGATTCTGTTCTTTCAGGAACTTGGCGCATCCGGACATGGTACCGCCGGTGCCGACTCCGCCGACCAGAATATCGATCTTCCCATCCGTCTGTCGCCAGATCTCCGGCCCGGTCAAATGGTAATGGGCTTCCGGGTTATCCGGGTTTTCGTACTGGTTGAGCAGGAAATAGTCGCCGGCTTCCCTGCCTTTGGCGATGGCGACGTTGTAATGGGACTCCGGCGATTCCGGCGGCACCGCCGTCGGGCAGATATGGACTTCCGCGCCGTACGCCCGCAGGGTGTCGACCTTCTCCGAGGACATCTTATCCGGGATGGTCACGATCACCCGTCGGCCGTGCACCGCGCCGAACATGGCCACGGCCACGCCGGTATTGCCCGATGTAGCTTCCACGATCACCGTGTTCGGCCCGAGCTTTCCCTCGGCCATGGCTTTTTCCAACACATAGACCGCCATCCGGTCTTTGATTGATCCGCCCGGATTCATGTATTCCAGTTTGGCGTAGATGGCCGTCCGCAGTCCGGCGACGACCCGGTTCAGCCGCACCAGCGGCGTGTTGCCGATCGCCTCCAGCACGTTGGCCAGCCGCCCCGTCGAGGTGCCCGCCTCACGATGGTTCGGGCATCCGGCCGGCATTGTCGAATGATTGGCCTTCATATACCTTCATACGCTATTTATGGCAAAATGGATAGTACCTGTCCATTATATATTTCGAACCCAAAACGAAAGCCCCGGCGGGGAGCCGGGGCCTGGTTCTCAATTGGGTGAGGAGGAAGAAATGTTCGTTGCTCTACTGCTGCCTATTAAACCGCCGCCGACTGTTTTGGTTTCCGAAAAAATCATAACCATTGGCGATTGTGCAATGATTGCACTGTCTCGTCCGGTCGGATCCGGCTGTCGCCCCCGGTCCA
>JAAZOE010000343.1 GCA_012797915.1 Candidatus Zixiibacteriota bacterium
CGCCCGCGCCCCCGACATCGTGCTTCCCCCCGAATCGCTCTGGAGGCCGTCCGCATCCCGCCGCGATGGCGTCGCCTTGGCGCCGGGCGCCAGCTCTCCGGTCAAGGCCTGGCCGGTGGACCGCTATGCCGCCCTGGCCGAACGAATCGCCGCCGATTTCAAAATTCCCGTCCGCATCATCCTGGGGGAGAGGGACGCCTCGCTGGCGGAGACCTTTGCGCCGCTTCCATCCACCAACGTATCTGTCTGCCTGAAACGATCCCTGGCCGAGGTCGCAGCCGTGATGGCCCGGTCGCGTTTGGTGCTCACCAACGACAGCGGCCTGATGCATCTCTCCTCGGCCACCGGCGCCCCGACCGCCGCCCTGTTCGGCCCGACCCATGAACAACTCGGCTTCTACCCGCTGGGCCTGCACGATACCGTCATCTCGGTCGATGAAACCTGTCGTCCCTGCTCGTTGCATGGCAACAAGCCATGCTACCGCGAACAACAGTACTGCTTCACCCGCCTGACCGTTGATGAGGTTTACCGCCAAGCCGCCGCTCTCCTGGAGCGTATCACCTTGCGGCCGGCGGCATTCATCGACCGGGATGGGACCCTGATCGAAGACAAACATTATCTGGCCGACCCGGATAAAATCGTCTTCGTGCCGGGGGCGCTGGAGGCGGTCCGTAAATTGAAGCAGGCCGGGTGCCTGATTGTGGTCGTGTCCAACCAATCCGGAGTCGCCCGGGGCTTCTTCCCGACAACCACCGTCGACCGGGTGCACCAGCGGCTGACCGAATTAATGGCTGCGGCCGGCTGCGCCCCCGATGACATCCGGTTTTGCCCGCACCTGCCCGATGGCGATGATCCCGCCTATCGGGGCGACTGCGAGTGCCGCAAACCGAAGCCGGGGATGCTGGAGCAGGCCGGCCGGGAATTGCACATCGATATGAAACGGTCGTATATGATCGGCGATAAGTTCAGCGATATCCAGTGTGGCCGGGCGGCCGGGACCGCCGCGATCCTGGTCCGGACGGGGGAGGGGCGTCAAACCGAAAACAACCTGCCGTCGCATCCGTATCTGCGGCCGGATGCGGTCGCCGATGGTGTGGGCGCGGCGGCGGAATTCATCGTCTCACGGGTATGATACGCGAAGCGATGTACTATGACTGCCTGGACGATCATGTCGTCCGGTGCCGTTTGTGTCCGACCGGCTGCCGCCTGACCCCGGACCGGCGCGGCGTCTGCCGCAACCGGTACAACGACGACGGCCGCCTGATGACCGACAATTTCGGCGAAACCGTCACCTTCGCCTTCGATCCCATCGAAAAAAAACCGCTCTACCATTTCCATCCCGGGGCGGTCATTGCCTCCATCGGGGCCAGCGGCTGCAATCTCTCCTGCCAAAACTGCCAGAATTGGGAAATCTCCCAACGACCTGCACAGACGATGTATATCGATCCGGAACAACTGCCGCAGGCCGCCGCCCGCAATCATTCCATCGGCGTCGCCTACACCTACACCGAGCCGATTATCTGGTATGAATTCATTCTCGAGGCGGCCCCGCCGGTGAAGGCGGCCGGATTGGTCAACGTCATGGTCACCAACGGGTATATCAATCCCGATCCGCTGGAAAAACTTCTGCCGCTGATCGATGCGTTCAACGTCGATCTGAAAGGGATGAATCCGGAGTTCTACCGGCACATCTGCAAGGGAAAGCTGGAGCCGGTGCTGGAAACGATCCGGATGATTTCCGCCTCAGCGGCCCATCTGGAATTGACCGCTCTGGTCATCCCGGGCCTCAACGACAGCGAGGCGGACTTCGAAACCCTGGCGGAATTCGTCGCCTCGCTCGACGCGGCCATTCCGGTCCACCTTTCCGCCTATCATCCCAATTATCGGATGAGGGTCGCGGCCACGCCGGTGGAAACGCTGCAGAAGGGATACACGATTCTCCGCCGGCTGTTGCACAATGTCTTTGTCGGCAATAGGGAAATTGCCGGGTGCTCCGATTCCTATTGTTCCGCCTGCGGGGCGGTCCTGATCGGACGTTCGGGGTACTCCATACGTTTGAAAGGAATAGACGAAGGCGGCCGATGCCGCGCCTGCGGGGCCGCCACCGGTATTATCCTGACCCGCTGAAACCGGGGCCCTGTTCGCATGGGACCGGACGCACACCGGGGGATCGAGTTTCCGCGATCCGCCCTGAAGGATGCGGACGGTACAGTCGATACTAGAATGATGGCATACTGGCGACACAACAACCGGATCGCCGTCGGCGCGATTATTCGCCGGGTACGGTCCATGAGCGGGAAATGGGGGGGCCTCCACCGGGGTTCGCTCCTGCTGTTTCTCGGTCTGCTTGTGGCCGCCGGCGGGCCGGCCTCGGCCCAGTATTACTTCGGCAAGAACAAGGTCCAGTACTCCTCGTTTGACTGGAAGGTCATGACCACGGAGCATTTCCG
>JAAZOE010000344.1 GCA_012797915.1 Candidatus Zixiibacteriota bacterium
CGACCGAACCGGCCGGATCGGCATAGACGGTCTGATACCGTCTGCTATCCGCCTTGGATGGGTCCCGATGGATGTATGGCGGCAGGGGCACGGCGCCGAAACGGGCCAGTATCCGTCTTTCATCGCCGGCTGTGGCAAAGGCCACTTCCCGTTCGACCCCGCCTGGGGAATCCGTGACGGTCAGCCCGTACCGTTGGCTGAATAGGACCTCTTCCCCCTCGCGGACCCGTCCGGACGGTTGGAGCATCGCTTTCCAGCGGGCGTCCCCCAGTCGGCGGACCAAAAGGACTTCGACCTTTCCCCCGGTCTGCCGTCGACCGATGAGCCGGGCTCTGATGACCCGGCTGTCGTTGACCACGAGGAAACAGGAATCATCAATGAAATCGGGCAGGCGGCTGAAATGGCTGTCGGTGAGGGAGCCATCGCGGCGGTCCACGACCAGCATCCGGGAGGAGGTTCGCCGCACCGGCGGGTACTGGGCGATCAGTTCCGGCGGGAGGTGGTAGTCGAATTCAGACAGTTTCATTTGCGGAAGAAGAGGTTGGCGATGATGGTCAAGACGATGGACGCCAGGACGCAGGTGGCGATGGGCAGGTAAATCGACAAACCCTCCCGTTTAATGCTGATATCACCGGGCAATTTGCCCAGAAAGGGGATTTTCCATCCGAAGTGGAACACCAGCCCCAGGATGACCAGCATCCCGCCGACCAAGAAGAGTATTTTCCCCGGCGTTTGGAACGATGATTGGTCCATGCTCGGAAATGCCTTTACCTTAAAACAGCGACGCCTGCGGGTCGCGCGGTTGTCCCTTTTTCAGACCGAGGTGCCGGTAGGCGTTTTCGGTGACGATTCTCCCCTGCCGGGTGCGCTGGACGAAACCGATTTTCAGCAGGTACGGTTCGATGACGTCCACCAGCGTGTCGCTTTCCTCGTTGAGGGTGGTGGCGATGGTTTCGATCCCGACCGGGCCGCCCTGGTAATAGTCGATGATGATTTTCAGGTAGCTGCGATCCAGCTTGTCCAGCCCGGCCTTGTCGATCCCTTCCATGTCGAGGTCCGACTCGGCCAGTTCAGCTGAGATGGTGCCGTCACCCTTCACCTGCGTGTAATCGCGCACCCGCCGGAGGAGGCGGTTGGCCACGCGGGGGGTGCCGCGGCTTCGTTTGCCGATGGCCAACGCCGCCGGTTCATCGATGCCGACCTCGAGCAGTTTGGCCGAGCGGAGGACGATATGCTGGAGTTCATCCGGTTCGTAAAAGTCGATGTGGTGGAAGATGCCGAAGCGGTCGCGCAGAGGTGAAGTCAGAAGGCCGGCGCGGGTGGTCGCCCCCACCAGGGTGAATTGCTTCAGGGGCATGTTGATGACGCGGGAGAAGGCGCCTTTGTCGATGATGAATTCGACGCGGAAGTCCTCCATGGCCGGGTAGATGAACTCTTCCACCATCGGGTTCAGGCGGTGGATTTCATCGATGAAGAGGACATCCCCGCGCTGGAGGTTGGTCAGGATGCCCATCAGGTCGCCGGAGCGGGTAAGAGTCGGGCCGGAGGTGGCAACCAGGTGGGCGCCCATTTCTTTGGCGATGATGTTGGCCAGGGTGGTCTTGCC
>JAAZOE010000345.1 GCA_012797915.1 Candidatus Zixiibacteriota bacterium
GAGCCGGCGGTTCGGCCCCGGCCTGCCGGGCTTCGAGCTGCTTGACAGCGTCCTGTTTCTGGCCCTTGTCGATGACGTAGGCCAGGACACCAAGCACCGAGCCCAGGGTGACGAAGGGGACGGTCGGCATGCCGGGGATGACGCCGAACACGAAGACGATGCCGGCGGCGACTATGATCGCCCGCGGCTGGAAACTCAACTGCTTTGCCAGGTCGGCCCCCATGTTCGAATCGGCGGCGGCCCGGGTGACGATGATGCCGGCGGCGGTGGAAACGATCAGGGCCGGGATCTGGGTGACCAGGCCGTCACCGACCGACAGCAGGGTGTAGGTGCGCAACGAATCGGTGATCGACATTCCCTGCATGGCCACGCCGATGATGAACCCGCCGACCACGTTGATGGCGGTGATGAGGATACCGGCGATGGCGTCGCCGCGGACGAACTTGGAGGCGCCGTCCATGGCTCCGTAGAAATCGGCCTCGCGGGAGATGGAGGAACGACGGGCGCGGGCTTCGGCGTCGGTGATGAGACCGGCGTTGAGGTCGGCGTCGATCGCCATCTGTTTGCCCGGCATGGCGTCCAACGTGAAGCGGGCGGCGACTTCCGAAATGCGCGAGGACCCCTTGGTGATGACGACGAACTGGATAATCACCAGAATCAGGAAGATAATGAAGCCGACGACATAGTTGCCCTTGACCACGAAAGTCCCGAAGCTGTTGATCACCTCGCCGGCGTAGCCGGTCCCCAGAATCAACCTGGTGGAGGCGACGTTCAGCGACAGCCGCACCAGGGTGATGATGAGCAGCATCCCCGGGAAGACCGACAGGTCCAGCGGACTGGTGATGTACAGGGTGGCGATCAGGATGACGATCGAAAAGGCGATGTTAAAGGCCAGCGCGAAATCGAGCAGCCCGGCCGGTATCGGCAGGATCAGGACGCCGATGATTCCCATGACCAGCACGGCCATGGCGATGTCGGAGTGGCTGGCGATGGTCGCCAGGAAGGAGGGCTTGTTCTCAGCCACCGATGACCCCCTTCTTCTGCTTCAGGCGATAGATATAGGCCAGGACCTCGGCGGTGGCGCGGTACAGCGTGGCCGGGATATAGGCGCCGACATCGACCAGCTTGTACAACGAACGCGCCAGAGGCTTGTTTTCCACGATCGGCACGTGGTGGGCGGCGGCGATTTCCTTGATTCGTTCGGCGATGAGGCGCTGCCCCTTGGCCAGAACCATCGGGGCAGGCATGGTTTTGGAATCGTACTGCAGGGCCACGGCGATATGCGTCGGGTTGGTAATCACGACGTCGGCCTTGGGAATCTCGGCCATCATCCGCTTGCGGGCCATCTCCCGCTGGATCTGCCGCACCCGGGCCTTGGTCAGCGGGTTCCCCTCGGTCTCCTTCAATTCCTCGCGGATCTCCTGCCGGGTCATGCGCAGGTTGGCGGCCATGTCGAAACGCTGAAAAGCGAAATCGAAAGCGGCGATGAGAAACAGGACGATGGCGATCTTCAGGGTCAACAGCAGCGACAGCCGGCCCAGCGCGGCCGCGATGGCGCCGATGGACATATCGGTCGCATCCATCATGGTCGGCAACCACCCGGCGATGGTCTGGTAGGCGATGATGGCGATGAGCGTGGTCTTGATCAGGTCGCGGATCAGTTCCACCAGCGACCGTTTGGACATGATCCGCTTGAATCCCTTGGCGATGGAAATCTTGTCCGGCTTCAGCTCCAGCGGCTTGGTCGTGAAGAGCACCCCCACCTGGGCGACGTTGATCAGGTACGCCAGTACGGCCAGCACCAGCAGGATGGGGCCGAGCATGACGGCGAACCGGCCCATCTGATCGGCGATGAACCCCTGGACGGTGCCGGGATTGATGACGGTCCGGGCCGACTCGGCAAAGGCGTGACGCATGCCGCCCATCAGGTGGGCGGTGAGCGCCGGGCCGAGAAGATAGACCGCCGCCAGCCCGAGGGTGACGATGACCACGGAGTTCAGCTCCATGGAGCGGGCCACCTGTCCCTCTTCGCGGGCTTTCTCCAGCTTGCGCGGGGTTGCTTGTTCGGTTTTTTCCTGGCCGACGTCTTCCATGCTCACACCGTTCCGGCGAGATGATAGAGTTTCATCAGGTGCGCCAGTTCACGATCCAAACCGGCTGTAATCTTGGTCAGCAGATAGGAAAAAGCCGGCAGCGACAGTCCCACCACCGCCAGACCGGCATAGATTTTCACGGGGAAACCGACGATGAAGATATTCATCTGGGGCATGGTGCGGGCCAGGACGCCCATGGCCACATCGACCAGGAACACGGTCAGGATGGCCGGGGCGGCGAACTTGACCCCCAGGACGAACACCAGCGCGGAATACTTGATCAGCCATTCGCCGACGGCTCCGGACGGGGCTCCGGCCCCCAGCGGGATGGCCCGGTAGGAATCGACCAGACCGGTGATGATGAGATGGTGGCCGTTGAGGCAGATGAAAATCAGCGTGGCCAGCAAAAACCAGAATTCGCCGATCACCGACACCTGCTCCGAGGAGTTGGGATCAACCACGTTGACCATGGAGAAGCCGATCTGATACCCGACGATGGCCCCGGCGAAACGGATGGACTGGAAAATCACGCTGAAGACGAGACTGATGACCACCCCGACCAGAAATTCGGTCAGGCAGAAGAATACCAGCATGATCAGGCTGCCGGTCTGCGGCAGCGGCGTATCGATGAACAACGGCAGGAGGATGACGCCGAAGCCGAGGGTCATGGCCAGGGCCACCCGACGGGGAACGGAACTATGGGAGAACACCGGCGCCGTCATCATGAGCCCCCCCACCCGCATCAACAACAGCAGGAAGAGCTGAATCCTGTCGGCGCCGAATGTGACCAAATCGAACACGTTGTCCACCTTACACCAATGGTTATCGTGGGGGCTTTATCGCAAGGGGTGTGCCAAACTGAAACGACTCGGCGGGCCGGCCTATCGTCTTGCGGAATAATAAGTTACAAACCGGGCTGGACGCGCCGTCCAACCCGGTTGCCGGGGAAAGGAAAATATTGCCGGACGGCCGGGAAGATTTTTCTATCCGACCAGAGTCGGAATGGTCCCGAACAGGCGGGTGGTGAAATCGACCATAATGTTGATGATCCAGGGAAGAAACAACAGCAGGGCCAGGGCCACGGCCACGATCTTGGGGATAAAGGTCAGGGTCATTTCATGAATCTGGGTGACGGCCTGCAGAATCGAGATCAACAGACCGACGACGAGACCGAAGATCAGCATCGGCGCCGACACCAGAAGGGTCAGGGTGATGGCTTCCCGGCCCAGAGATAAGACATATTGCGGAGTCATGACAGAGTCCTCACTTGAACGATTCCACCAAGGCTTTGACAATCAGGTACCATCCATCCACCAGGACGAACAGCAGAATCTTGAACGGCAGCGCCACCATGACCGGCGGCAGCATCAGCATGCCCATCGACATCAACACCGAAGCCACGACCATATCGATGACCAGGAAGGGAATGAAGATGACGAAGGCGATTTGAAAGGAGGTCCGCAGTTCGGAAAGCACGAAGCCGGGGATCAGGACCCGGTTGGGAATATCCTCCTGGTTTTGCGGCCGCTGCATGCCCGACAACTTGACGAACAGGGCCAGGTCTTTCTCGCGGACCTGCTTGAGCATGAAGGTCCGGATCGGCTCCATGCCGTTTTTGAACGCCTCCGGCTGCGTGATTTTGCCGTCGAGGTACGGTTTCAACCCCTGGTCATAGGCCTGGTTGGCCACCGGCGCCATGATGAAAAACGTCAGGATGAGGGCCAGGGCGATGACGATCTGGTTGGGGGGCATCTGGCTGGTCCCGATGGCCTGCCGCAGGAACGACAGCACCACGACGATGCGGATGAACGAGGTCATCATGATCAGGATGGAGGGGGCCAGCGACAGGACGGTTAGCAGGAGCACAATCTGCAGGGCGACCGATAGGTCTTTGGGGTTTTGCAGCGGTTCCACGCCGATGGAAATCTTGGGCAGGCTCTGCGCCTGCGCGGTCGAACCAGCCAAAAGCGCCAGGGCCAGCACGGCCAGAAGGGCGGCGGCCCATTTATGCCGCAGGACGGCACTCGGCAGCGACAGGAAACAACTATTCACGGCCGGCTCCTTTGCCGGAGCGGCCGCCGAATAATTTTCCCGCGGCATCATTGAGGAAGCCGGAAAAACTTGCCGGCGACTCGGCCAGCTTCTTGATCACCTCCGGCGGCAGGCTCTCCCATTCCAGCTCGGTCAGAAGGGTGATGGAAGCGTCGGTGATGCCGATCAGGACGGCGCGGTCGGCCAGCTTCAGCAGGCAGACCGATTTCTTGGGCGCCAGATAGGTCTGTTCGATCACCTGGACGGTCTTCCCCCGGCCGCTTCCCAGACGATTGCCCGACATCCGTCGCAGCAGAAACACGCCGAGATAGATAACCACGATAATGACCAGGAGGGCGGCCAGAATCCGGGCCAGCGAGGGTACGGACTCCTGGATCAGCGACGACGTCCCGACGTCGGTGATCGTGTCGAGGGCGGTGGAAAGCGGCGCCGGCCGGTTTACCGCCGCGCTGTCGGGCGGTTCGGCAAACGCCGGGCCCCAGAGCAACCCGGCCAGCAGCAGGCCGAGCAACATCCGATGTTTCATTTCTGTCCTACCTTGTCCGGCCTATTCCATGGCCAGGCTTTTGATCCGTTCCTCGGGCGACAAAAGCGACGTCACGCGGACGCCGAAATTCTCATCAACCACCACCACCTCGCCCCGGGCGATGATCTTGCTGTTGACCAGCAGGTCGACCGGTTCCCCGGCCAGCTTGTTCAATTCGATCACCGAACCGGGGCCGAGGGTCAGCAGTTCGGCAATCGGCAGCTCGGTCCGGCCCAGTTCGATGGCCACCGGCATCTTGACGTCCAGCAGCAGATCGATGTTGTTATGGAACGAATCCGTCCCCGCCGACGGGGTCAGCTGCTGGAATTCGGCCCGCTGGGCAAAGGCCGGCGCGGCGGCCACCCCGCTGAGATCGGGGAACTTGTTGTCGGCGCCGGCGGCGCCTTCTTCCGCCGCCTCGTCCTCGTCCGGTTTGCGGAACATCCCCAGTTCCTCAAACGTCGGGATATGCTCGTCGGCGGCATCCGCCCCGGGTTCGGCCGGCCCGGCAGATGATTCCGGCGGCGCGGAGGCTCCGGCCCCCTCCGGAAGATCCGGCGGATTCGGCGTAGGGTCGATGTTCACTTCATCCGGCATGGCTGCCTATTCCTTTCCTATAGAGTTAACGACCGAGGTCAGCACGACGGCCCGTTTCCGGCCGATCAGTCCCGGGCGCCCCCGGAACTTGCGCCGGTCGCGGACATAAAGCGCCATCTCCTCGGAAATCCCATGATCGGTGGTGACGACATCGCCGATCTTCAGGGCCAGAAAATCGCGGATCCTGAGATCGGTATGCGCCAGGACCGCCCGCAGGGGGACCGGCAAGCCCTCCAGGTTGGCGCGGTTGATCTCGGCGTCGTTCGTCAGCGAGCGCTTCTTGGTGGCGTCGATCCAGTTCTGCGCCGACAGCTTGCCGATGATCGATTCCAGGGTCATATAGGGATAACAGATGGTCATCAATCCGGTCGCCTGCAGCAGTTTCAGCTGGAAGGAGACGACGATGACGGTTTCGCCCGGGGGCACCACCTGCACGAACTGCGGGTTGGTGTCCAGGCTGACATGCTTGATTTTCACCGGCGCGATATGCGACCAGACATCCTCGAGCTCGTGATACACCAGTTGCACGATGCGGGACATCAGGGTGCGTTCGATACCCGTCATTTCCCGCCCCGTATCCAGCACCTTGCCGCTGCCGCCGAACATTCGTTCGATGAAGGCATAGGTGATGGCCGGGTTGAAATCAACGATGCAGACCCCGTCCAGCGGCTCGGCGCTGAAGGTATACGTGCACGACGGCGACACCAGCGACATGATGAACTCGGAGTAGGTAATCTGGTCCACCGAGATCAGGTCGACGTCCACCATGGTCCGGTGGATATTGGTGAGCACCGAACTGACATGCCCGGCGAAGTTGTCGTGCAGGCTCTCCAGGGTCCGCAACTGGTCCTTGGAAACGCGGTTGGGATGCTTGAAATCGTAGACCACCACCGACCGGAGTTTCTCGTCCGGCGCCTCGGCGCTGCTTTCGGCGCCGTCGCCGGAAGACACGGTCGACAGCAGGGCATCGATTTCGGATTGCGACAGGATCTTGGCCACGATGGTTCTCCGTTACTGCAAAACGAATTCGGTGAAATAGACGGCGGCGATATCGCCGGTCTGCATCAGCTTCTCCGCCCGCTGTTTGATCAACTTCCGCAACAGCTCCCGTTGCCGGAAGTCGGTCAATTCGGCGATCGACTGCGAAGAGAGGATGGTGATGAGGGCGTCGCGGATAACCGCCTCCCGCTCGGAGAAACGATCCCCGGCCTTGGCATCACCCAATTCGAATCCGACCGAGGCCGACAGATAGCGGGTGCCCCCGGTGCCGGCGGGATTGACGATGATTTCGTTGATCATGTAGATGTTGCC
>JAAZOE010000346.1 GCA_012797915.1 Candidatus Zixiibacteriota bacterium
CCGCTTGTCCATATGCCGGGCTTCCTTCTCGGCATGGAAATGGGACAGATCGGAGGAAGCCACCATCAGGGTGTTGGTCCCCTTGAGGGTTGCCGACAAAACTTCCGAAGCGGCCCGGATGGTCGATTCCTCCTGGTCCCCCATGACCATGGCCACCAGGCGGAATTTGCCCAGGACTATTTGCAGGAATGGCAGTTGGACCTCGAGCGAATGTTCTCCCCTTCCGCCGGACCCGGTATGGCCGACCGTGGAGGCGAAGACCGCCGGGTGTTTGCCGGCCATGATCGCGGACAGTTTGCGATCGATCTCGACCGGTCCGAGAGGAGTTTCGTAGGCATCACCGGAGTAGACCGACACCCCTTTGAAAAAGCCGTGCAGCGGGGCGACCACGACGACGGCATCGTACTGCTCTCCCTCGATCTGTTTATAGGCGTTGGCCGCGACCTGACCGGAGTAGATATACCCGGCATGAGGAGCGATAATCGCCCGGATCGGTCCGGCGAAAGTCCGTCGCTCGGCCCCGGCGAATAGTTCCGCCAGTTGTTTGGCCAGCGCCGACGGGGTGGCGGGATAGAATGTTCCGGCCACCATGGACCGGCGGATTTCCTGATGTGATCGGCCGTCTTTCATGATCGGATATAATGTACGTAACCGGCGGCCGAAAGTCAAATGACGGTATGGGTTGAGGGGTCAAATATGTGGGGGCAGGGCGTTTGCGGTCGGAGTGAAGATTTTTATGTCGGAGTACTTGACAAACGAGGGATGGAGATGTAAACTGCACATCTGGACGCGGGGTGGAGCAGTCTGGTAGCTCGTCGGGCTCATAACCCGAAGGTCGCCGGTTCAAATCCGGCCCCCGCCACCAAAAAGCAGGCACCAATTGCACGAACATCGGGTGTAAGGTAACGCGGAGTGGAGTCCGTTCGCCTATGGCGAAAGTAGCTTGTCGGGCTCATAACTCCGCCTGAGGCGGATCGGCGGTTCCGGAACGTCCGCTGATGGCGGGAAATCCGCCCCCCGCCACCAAGAAGCAGGCACTGCCTTGATTCATCGACATCACGGGCAACAATGAAGGATCACGCATCCGTTCATGGGCCCGCCGCACCATCGGGGAGGAATCTGTCATGCCTATCCGGAATCACTCCTGGGGCCGGTTTATCGTCAGAGCCGTGATCCTGTTTGTCGTCATCGCCGGCGGCGTGTTCGTCGGCATCTATATCGCCACCGCCACGGGCATCAGCGATACGGTCAACCTGCGGCCGTTGACCCCCGCGACCCTGGAAAACCGGACCCGGCTGGAACTGAATCAGGTCTGGCCTCTGATCGCCGCCGCCGATACGGCCGGTCAACCGGTCATCCTGGATACCGCCCTGAACGGCCGAAAGACGGTCGTCGCCTTCGTGGCCGAAGGTTGCGAGGCCTGTCGAATGTTTTTGGACCGGTTCACACCCCGGGGGGCGGGCGGCGGGGAAGATTTCCAACGTATTCTTCTGACGCAGAATCCCCAATACTTCATCGAGCGGTATGGGGTCAGGGCATATCGCGTTTCCCAACCGGCGATGGATGATCAGGGGATTCATTCCCTGCCGACCATTATCGGGGTGAACGCCCGGGGCATTGTCACTTTCGTTTCCTCCGGGTTCCCCGCCAGTTTCACCACGGCTTTCGCCAAAAAGTATCTGCGATAAACCGGTCCACTGATGGACCGGACAACGGAGAAAGGAGGTCTTCCGAATGAAGAGATGTTTGCTGTGGTCGTCCGTCTTCGGACTGGCGGTTGTCATCGGGGTCGGCGCGGCGGTCGTCACCTACGAACCCGCCGTCGCCTTCTCCTGCGAGATCTACAATTGCGCCACCTATGCGCCGCATTCAACCATTTCCGACGATCCCTGCACCTGTCCCAGCGGCGCCACCGGGGTCGTCGGAACCCGATGGTGCGGGTATGACGCCGGTGGCGGGCACTGCGGATTTTGGTACAACTTCTGCACCGCCTGTCCGCCGCGCGGCGAAAAGGGGCCCTGGCCTTACTATGACCCGGGTGGTGGGCAACCGTAAGCGATTGTTCTTTTTCTGATCCCTCTCGGGAAGGCCGCCGTAACCGGCGGCCTTCCTTTGCATCCGCGACGACGATTTCATTTCCGTGAACCGTGTCGGCGGCAGCAGCGAACGCGAGGCATCGCGCACGATCTTCGCCAAATCGACCCGCCTTCCGCATTATTATCTTGCCTCGGGCGGCAACGGCAGCGTATAATGGTGAGAGGGTTCATGGAATGCGGGGCGATCTCAGGATGAAACCATCGCCTTCGTACGGAAAAGGAGGATTCTTCATGCGTAAAAGCATTGCCTTGACGGTTATCGTGCTGATGGCGGCGACCACGTTCATCGGCGCGACGGAAATGAAAGGGACGACCAGTATCGGCCTTCGCGTGCCGGTTTTGATGCCGCTCAAGCGGGGCGTGCATTTCGAACAGTTCGGGTATCGCAACCAGCCGTTCATGATGGGTTGGGATATCGCGGCCGAAGCCAAATACGCCATCAGCAACCATTTCAAGCTGGGGCTGACTGCCGGGTACACCACCACCTATGACGACACGACCGGCGAAAACCATCGCAATCTGCATCTCAACAACTCCGACAACGCCTATTCCAAACTGACCGGGGTTCTGGTCGGGGTCATCGGCGAATACTATTACAATACCGAATGGAAATTCCAGCCGTACCTGCTGGGCGGGCTCGGCGTCGACCTCTGGAGCGGGGATCCCGAAACCGCCGGCGAGACCTACAAGAGCACCGACCTCAACGCCAAGATCGGCACCGGGCTGTTCATACCGCTGACGGAACAACTCGCCATCGATATTCTGGCGAAAGCCAGCTTCGAATTCGCCAATCTGTCCACCGACATGACCGATGGGGCCTATGGTCCGACCGACTGGTCGACCTACAGCGACCGGCCGTTTCTGGGGTATTTCGAACCCTCGATCGGACTGACCTATGCCTTCGGCGGGGCGATTGATTCCGATCATGACGGCGTGGCCGACGGCAACGACAACTGCCCCGGCACGCCCATGGGCGCCAAGGTCGACAAAAGCGGCTGTCCGCTCGATGCCGACGGCGACGGGGTCTATGATGGTCTGGACAAATGCCCCGATACCCCCAAGGGGGCCACGGTGGACGCCACCGGCTGTCCGTTGGACAGCGACAAGGACGGCGTCTATGACGGCCTCGACAAGTGCCCCGGCACCCCGGCCGGTCTGGAAGTCGACAAGTTCGGCTGTCCCTATGACGCCGACCAGGACGGCGTGGCCGACAGCCTCGACAAATGTCTGGGGACGCCCAAGGGGATCAAAGTCGACGCCACCGGCTGTCCATTCGAAAAACGGATCACCGAGAAAATCACGCTGCATATCAACTATGCCAGCAATTCCTATGAGCCGGATGCGCAGGCCAAGAAGGATCTGGATGCCATCGCGCCGCGAATTTACGCCTATCCCGATACCAAGGTGGAAATCCGCGGTTTCACCGACGACCAGGGGACGGAGGAACACAATCTGACCCTGTCGCAGAATCGGGCCAACGGGGTGATGGAATACCTCAAGTCGAAGGGGGTTCCGGAAAACCAGATGATCGCCAAGGGATACGGCGAGGACCCGAAATATTTCGTCGGCGATAACAAGAC
>JAAZOE010000347.1 GCA_012797915.1 Candidatus Zixiibacteriota bacterium
AGGACCGGGGCGATGATATGAATGCCCAGGCGGAGGGCGTTTTCGACCAGCGTTTCCAACCGATGCTGGTTGACGTCGATCGCCGTCACCATTCCCTCGTTTTCCATCAGCGCCGCGGCATAGGTCGATTTGCCGCCGGGAGCGGCGGCCAAATCGAGCAGATGGGTTCCGGGTTGCGGATCGAGCAGTCGGACCGCCAAGCCGGCCGATTCATCCTGGACATACACCCGGCCGCTGTCGATCAATTCCTTTTCCAACGGCAGGCCCTGCCGGCTGATATGGTAGAAATCGGACAGGTATCGACCCGTTTTGAAGGCGATTTTTTGTTTGTCGAGAAGTTTGCCCAGATCGGCGGCCGAAAACCGGAGCGGATTCAAGCGGTAGGTGACATCCGGAGCGCGGTTTCCCCGGGCCAGCAGTTTTTCCGCCCGCTCGAGGCCGAATTCCCCGATGCAGTATTTGACGAACCAGTCGGGATAGCTGTAAAACTCGGCCAGGTATTGTTCCGGAGAGGCCTGCTTATCCGGAAAGGCGACCTTGTTCGGTTCCCGCAGGTAGTTGCGCAGGACGGCGTTGATGAACGAACCGCGCGTGTGATGGACCATGCCGCGGGCCAGATTGACCGTTTCGGACACCGCCGCGCCGGGAGGAATCCGGTCGGTGAAGATCAGCTGATACATTCCCAGACGCAGAATATTGCGGGTCAGGCGATCCATCCGAAAATCGGGACGCTGCAGATAGCGGGCATAGGTGTAGTCCAAGCGCCGTTTCATCTTGATGACGCCGTGACTCAGCTGCAGAAGGAAGCGACGGTCGAGGTCGTTGAATCGGGAGGCGTTAAGGACCTGGCTGATGGCTTCATCAGTCTTCCACCCGCGCTCCAAGACCATCTCCAATACATGGACGCAGGCGGCCCGCACCGGATCGTACTTGGCCTTTTTAACGGCGTTAGCGACTTGTGGAGGTTTTTCTTCAGGTTTCGGGGCCATAGCGACCAAGTTGCTCCTTACACGATGTACGTCTTATACTTTCCTTATCGGCGGAATATTCGATTCATCAACCGCCATCAGGCCACCGCCGTCATCGGGTCCCGGTCCAGGCCATCCAATCCCTTGTATTGCAACGCCTTACGATGTATGTGAAAACTGTTGATCCAGCGGGCCGAAAATATTCCTAGCGCCTGTAAGACCTCACTCGGCTTGGCATAACCGCTTTCTCCCAAGCCCAGTTCCAACTCCAGCTCCATCCGGTCGGCCCCGGGGACCGGCTCCATCCGATATATCGCCGGCCGAATCTCCACGGCCTTACTTTCATCCTTGGAGAGCCGTTGGGCGATGATTGACTTTTCGGCCAACAGCGCCGCAATTTTCTCCCGCAGGAGTTCCGGTTCGCCCATATCCCCCATGACGCGGTAGACGGCCCGATTCAGCAGCGAGGAGATGGCCGGCGCTTTGGTGTAGATCAGCTTGTCGTCGCTGATGAAAAACCCCTCCGGAAGCGCCTGGGCCAGCTGGGCGACCTGCTGATGATTGCAGGCGCCGTCCATCTGAATATCCAGAAATTCGCACTCGGAGCTGTACCCCACCGGCAGCGGCGGGCCGAACGAGAGTTTCATGTGCGGATGGAATCCCTGGCTGTAGGCGACCGGAAGTTCGGCGCGGCGGATGGCCCGCTCGAAGATGCGATAATTATCGAGGTGGGAAAGGAACCGGACCAGCCCGGTCTTGCCCCATTTGAGTCGAATCTTTCCCCGGGTCGGCACGGCCGCCGTTGCCGGCGCGGCCATCCGTTTCTTGCGTCGGCCGTACATATCGTTATCGTTCACCGCCGGTGACGACGCCGCCGCTGCAGGCGGTGGGGAAGGGATGACGGTGCGAAACGCCGTCTCCGAGGTGCGGGATCGTTCCTTTTGAAGCTGTTCCCGGGATTGCCCGCGATCGATATGATCCCAGGGCAACGGTTCGGAGAAACTGAATTCGCGCGCGTATCGGTCAGGATCAACCCCGGCATCGGCGAATCCCCTGGTCCAGGCCTCAAAATCGAAATGCTCCGTCCAACCGTCGAACCGGGCGCCGTTTCGATACGCCGCCAGAATCACCCTGCCCATGGCCCGGTCGCCGCGCCCCAGGATCCCTTCCAAATAGGACAACCGCGGATCGCGAAACTTGAGAGTGACTTCATGCGCCCGCACCGCCCGGGCCAGGAGGGCGTACTTATGGCGGATTTCATCGGGGGAACAGAGCCGG
>JAAZOE010000348.1 GCA_012797915.1 Candidatus Zixiibacteriota bacterium
CCGGGTCTTCGTCTCCAAACGGCTCGACCGCTCCGATGAAAACCCGATTATCTACGCCCGCCTGGCAGCCCAGACGTTTTAGGAGTTGATGCGGTCATCATGATGTCAGCGCGCACATCGGCGACGGCGGCCATGATCCTCCTGGCCGCCGCCTTGACTGCCCCGGCCGCGGCCGCCGATGAAACCGTCTCTTTCGACTACGATATTTTCCGGCGCGGCGAGACCCTGGCGGTCTGGGTGGACCTCACCCCGGTCATGAACCAGCGGCGGATGGAAGACCTGCTGGCCGGTCTGGCCGTCCGTATCACCCTCGATTGCCGGCTGGAAAAGCCGCGCCGTCCCCTGCCGGCGAAAACGCTGGTTGCCGTCCGTACGGTCGCCATCCTGACCCGGCGGCTGACTGAGGATGACTACGGGGTGCAGGTCGCCGGAGCCGGGGCCGCCAAATATACATTCACAAATCAACTTGAACTGGCCGACTGCCTGGCCGACTCGCTGGTCATCCCGGTGACCGCTTCCGACACCTCGGGCCTCGGTGACCGGATCCGTCTGGCGCTGGACATATCCTGTAATTCATTGAATCCCAATACCGTATCCACCACGGCCCCCGTCACGCCCCCCGGCGGCGGGTTCTTCGACCGCTTGTTCGACCTGTTCGCCGAATCGGTCGGCTGGGGGGCCGATTCCTATCGCCTCGTTTCGCCTCTCTTCGATCCGGCCTCGCTGGCCGAACCCCGCTGACGGCTAAGTTTTTCCCGTTAACCGCCGATAAAAAAGAAGGTTAGAGAGCACAACTTTGTGGTGGAGTACCTATGCCTGACCTGTCCGTTTCCAGCACGCCGGAGACCGCCAAAATTCGGCCCAAGGGGGAATTCGATCCGGAGGCGGTGGCATCGACCGACCGCCTGGCTGTCGGCAATGTTCTGGCCGAAATGGAAAAAGCGCTCAACGATATCGTCAGCGACAATCCCAGGCTGGGCGGCGATGACGACGCCGGCACCGTCCGACTGGACGACCTGAAAGCGGTTCTGGAAATATCCCTGGCCGTCAACTCCAGTCTGGTGATCGATGAAATCCTGCAAGCCGTGATGCTCAAGGCGGTGGAACTGCTTTCGGCCGAACGCGGCTTCGTCATGTTGCTGGACCGCGACGGGGTACTGCAGTTCAAGACGGCCCACAATATCCGGCAGGAGGAGATTACCGAGGAATCGTTCAAGATCTCCAACTCCATCGCCAACCGGGTGGCCGAAACGGGCAAGTCGGTCTACACCTCCGACGCTCAGGAAGACGAACGGTACGCCAATCAGAAATCGGTGGTCGAGCTCAACCTCCGTTCCATCATGTGCGTCCCGCTGAAGATCAAAAACCGCGTCATCGGCGTCATCTACCTGGACAACTCCTCGCAGGCCAAGCTGTTCCTCAAGTCCGACATGTACCTGTTTGAGCTGTTCGCCCAGCAGGCGGCCATGGCCATCCACAACGCCCAGCTGTACGATCACCTGAACCGGTTGAAACGATACAACGAGGATATCATCGCCCAGTCGCCGGTGGGCATCATCGTCATCGATCCCGAGTACAGCCTGGTGACGATCAACGATGCCAGCCTGGCCGCCCTGCAGATCAACAAAGCCGACGTGCACCTCGGGGTCGATGATCCCGTCCACAGCCGCCTGACCGACCTGATTCCTCCCGCCGAATGGCCCAAGTGGCGGAAGATGATCGCCCAGGTTCTGACCGGCGGCGGCAATTTCCGCGAGGATCGCTACTTCCATAACACCGGATACGACGAGAAAGTCCTGTCGATCAAGGTCTCCGCCACCAGCAGTCTGCCCGGCGGCAAGACCGGCGCCATCCTGGTCCTCGAGGATATCACCGAGAAAGTCATCCTGGAAAAATACGTCATCCTGTCCGAAAAGCTGGTGGCCAAGGGGGAAATGGCCGCTTCCATCGGGCACGAACTGAACAACTACCTGACCATCATCTCCAACAACGCCGAACTGGTGCAGATCAACATCGACCGCAGCGACATGGAGCGAGCCAAGAACAACTCCCGCCAGGTGGTCGACAATATCGCCAAGATGAAACGGTTCACCGACGGCTTGATGGACTTCTCCAAGATGGAAACCGAGATGGTCGATTACGACATCCGCCGTCTGGTGGAAAACCTGCTCTTCTCCATCAAGTCGCAGCGGAAATACAAAGGCGTGGCCATCGATTTTGCCGCCGGCAACATCCCCGATATTCCCATTGACGTCGGCCAGATCCAGCAGGTTCTGCTGAATCTGCTCAACAACGCCGTCGACGCCATGGCCAAGACCGAAAAACCGCGCATCGCCATCGATTGCCGGTTCGACTCCGAACAGGATCGCCTGATTATCGCCGTCACCGACAACGGCCACGGGATGTCCGAGGACATCCGGCAGAAGATCTTCCAGCCGCATTTCACGACCAAGGCCAACGGGCACGGGCTGGGTTTGGTCAATTCCCGCAAGATTATTCTCAACCACGGCGGGGATATGGTCGTCGACTCGGCCGAGGGACAGGGGACCACGTTCACGATTTATCTGCCGCGGACCAGGAACGCTCCGAAATCATGATGGTTCCCGCCGATATCCGGTTCCCGGGGCAGTTTTCGATCGTACGGGAGATCGGCCACGGCGGAACCTCGCATATTTTCCTGGCCCGTCTCGAGGGCCGCGTAACGCCCGTCGCCCTCAAACTCTTCTTCGATCCCGCCGCCGAACGATTGATCGAACGAGAACTGCTCATCGCCGGAAAGGCCCGCTTTCCCGGCATCGTGAAGGTCGATGGCGCCGACTCCGCCGCCGACGGCCGCCCGTTCCTCTGGATGGAGTATTGCGACGGCCCGACCCTGGAGCCGTTGGCCGGAACCATCTCCGAACCCAGACTCCTGGCGATTCTCTCGGCTACGGCCGCTTCGCTGGGCGTCCTGCACACCGCCGGTTTCACCCACAACGATCTTAAACCGTCGAACGTCTTCTGCCCGGCGGGATTTGAGCGCGATGACTTCCCCCTCGACCGGACGTTTTTCCTGAAATTGTCCGACTTCTCCCTATCCCGCCCTCGTTTCGGCCGCGATAGCGAACCGGTCACCGGTACGGTCGGCTACATGTCCCCCGAAATGATTTTGAAACAGCCGATTACCCCGGCCTCCGATTTCTTTTCCCTCGGGGTCATGGCTTACTTCCTGGCCTGCGGCGTCATGCCCTTCCGATCCGACAACAACGATCCGCTGGACATCAATGCCCAAATCACCGAAGGACCGCGTCCGGCCCTCTGCGGTCCAGCCGCCGGCTTCAGCCGCTCCACCGCCGACCTGATCGCCGGGCTGTTGCAGATTGATCCCCGACGGCGTCCGGCCAACGCCTGGGCCCTGCTGGAAACACTGGTCGCGGCCGGGTCGCCATACCCGTTCCGCCGCGCCATCCGTCCACGCCATCTGCTCCATGGCCTCACCCGTCTTGATGCCCAGGCACTGAAACATGTTTTCGGCGAGGACAGTTTCAGCCCGGCCCAATCCGCTTTCGTCGAACAGGCCACCGGCGGCGATCCGGCGGCCGTGCGGATTCTGCTGGAACATAATTTCGACCGCGACCTGTTTTCTCTGCGGGACGGTTCCTGGCGATGGCGCCATGAAACCGTCGATACCATCGAATGGTCCCGGCGACAAATCCGTTTCGCCCTGCGGCCGCTGCAGGGGCATCCCGTTTCGGTCAAATGCTTCGCCATGGGCCTGGCCCTGGCGGGCGACCCGGCCCAAGCGGCCGAGGTCGCCGAGGCGCTCGGCACCGATCCGGCGGTATTGGAGGAAACCCGACGGACCATGCCGGCCGGACGGATTCCCGCTTTGCTCTTTTCCCTGCCGCGCGTCATGTCGGCCCGCACCCGCCGTATCCTGGCCCGCCGCTTGGCCCGGCATTATATGACCCGTACCGACAAAGCCGGATTGTGCGGACAACTCCTGTGCGAGGCCGGGCAGTATGCCGAGGCGTTTCCGTTCCTCATGACCGCCGCCGATGAGGCGGTCGCCGTCCATGCCCACGACCTCGCCTTCGAACGGCTCGGCTTGGCTGCCGCCGCCGGAGAACGGCTGGAGGATATCGAAAAACGAACCGATGCCCTCCTACGCACCGGACGGCTGCACAAAGACCTTGGGCATCTGCCGCAGGCCGAGCACTTCTATGACCTCGTCATCGGCCTGGCCGAGACCCGCCCGGAACTGATCTCCCGGCTGGCCCTGGCCTGCAAGGAATTGGGCGACGTTCACAAGGCCCGTTCCGATTACAACGCCGGCATCTGCGCCCTGACCAGGGCGCTGGAGCTGTACCGGCAACTCGGCGATGACCTCGAAATCTCGCATACCGAAAACAACCTGGGCAATATCCATTGGGTGGCCGGGCGGCTGGATGAGGCGCTGGCCTATTATGAGAAGGCGCTGGCCATCCAGGTGAATCTCAATTCCGAAAAAGATATCGCCTCCACCCTGAACAACATCGGGACGATCCATGGCGTGAAGGGGAAATTCACCGAGGCTATCTCGTATTTCATGCGCTCGCTGAACATCAGCCTCACCCTCGATGACATGGGCGAGGCCGCCCGCACCTGGAACAATCTCGGCGTGGCCTATTTCCTGTCCGGGCAAAACGAGAAGGCGGTTGAGGCGTACAATAATTCGCTGGCGGTCAACCGCACGATCGGCTCCCTGACCGAAATCGTCTGGAATATCGAAAACCTGGCCGAGACGATGATCCAGGCCGGTCGCCTCAGCGAGGCGCTGAATTACCTCAAAGAAGGCTCGGCCCTGGCCGAAAAGATGGCCGAACAATCACACCGGAGCACGATGCTGCAATTGACCGGGAATCTGCTGCGGCGGATGGGATTCTATGCCGATGCGCACGCCAACCTGGCCCGGGCGATGGACCTGGCCTCGAAAACCGACAGCTGGATGGTCATCCTTTCCGGGCACCTGAATCTGGCGCGTCTGCATGTCGACCGGAAGGAATTCGAGATCGCGGAAGAATGCGCCGCCAAGGCCCGGAAGATCGCCGAGGCCAACGGCGATACCGGCTTCCTGTTCCAGATCGCCCTGTTGCGCTATGCCGTGTCGGGGGAGGAGTCGTTCCGGAAAGAGGCCGAGGAGATCGCCCGGAACATGTTCAGCCCGCGCGATAAGGCCTACCTCCATCTGGTCGTGTTGGAACGGATCAACGAGCGGCAAGCGGCGGACGACGGCGAACGTTGCCTCGGCGAAGCCGGCCGCTTCTATGACAGCGGCGTCGAGGATATCGACCGGGCCCGGTACCATCTGGCCGCCGGACGATGGTTCATCCGCCACGGCGGCGAGGGGGAAGGGAGTGGTCATCTCGAACGCGCCCTGCAGACGGCGACCGCCCTGAATCTGCTCCCCGAACAATGGCAGGCGGCCGCGGCGTTGTCCGAGGAGATGTTCCGCCGCCATGACATTCAAACCTCGTTCCGTCACGCCCAGACGGCCATCGAGGCGCTGAAAAAAATCGCGGCCAAGATGACCTCCCCGGCGCACCTGGAAAAACTCTATGCCGATGAGCGGGTGACCGGACTTTTGGAGCGGATCAAATCACTTAAGGCCCTGTTGGGCCAAAAAAAAGGGGCTGCGGTAGGCAGCCCCTGAAGAGCTTATTGACTCATGACAATAGGTTGGGCGTGGTCGCCGCTTTATTGTCCGCCCTGGCTCCAGCCGACCGGGGCAACCTTCTCTTCCAGCTCTTCAACGATGAGTCTGTACTTCAAGTGCTCACCTCCTCTTTGTTACAGAGTTCCCTGGCCACGGTATATGACCAAGGTATTCTCTTCTCTTTTCTTCTAGCCCTCAGGAAGAATTGCTATGTCTGGCCGCACTGCAACCCACATCCGTGTGCGATCGACATCCATCCTATAGAATTATAGCATATTACGGAAACCTATCAAGAGGATTCCAGAAC
>JAAZOE010000349.1 GCA_012797915.1 Candidatus Zixiibacteriota bacterium
CTCCGGGTGGCACCCTCAAGCTTTTGGCTTGAGGGTGGATTGGCCTCCCGCCCCGCCATCCAGAGCAGGAAAACCGGGTTCCCATCAAAAAATAACCAATCGAACCCATTTTGCCGCAACCGCAAGGCGAGTATGCGAGTACCGCGAAAAACACCGGCAGTCGTAACGCTCCGGGCGGACACGCAGGCCCGCGCCTACGACCCAATTCGAATCATCTTTGTAGGGGCCGACCTGTGTGTCGGCCTGTCTTCGAAACGAACGAAAACGCGAAACTCAAAAATAACCAATCGAACCCATTTTGCCGCAACCGCAACATGAGCATACGAATGCAGCAAAAAATCCTGCCAATACTGAACTTCCGACACCCGACGATGCCCGGATCGGCGTTCACATATGTCATGCGGTTGGTCCGGAGGAAAGGGAGAAGCTCACTGCGTCTTGAAGATCAATTCCAGGCGGCGGTTTTTGGCCCGGCCCTCGGCGGTGTCGTTGGTATCGAGGAAGTTCAGCTCGCCCCGCCCGACCGTGGTCATCCGTTCGCGGGCAATCCCCAGCGTCTGGAGCCAGTCGCGCATCCGGTTGGCCCGTTTCTGCGACAGCAGTTCATTGGCCTCGGGGGTCCCGACATTGTCGGTGTAGGCGACGATCTCGAACGTCACATTCGTGAGGATGAGCAGCTTCCGGATCAACGGTTGCATCCGGGCTTTGGTGCGTTCATCGACTTCGAACGATCCCGGCAGGTAATTGACATAGATGCGCACCGTGTCCCGCAGGAAGGAGACATCGATACAACCGCGGGCATCGACATCGAGCCCCGCCTCGGTCCCCGGACAATCATCAAGGCCGTCGGGCACCTTGTCGCCATCGCTGTCGAGCGGACACCCCTTGGTGTCGACAATCGCGCCGACCGGGCCGGCGGCGCAACTGTCGCGGAAATCGGGAACGCCGTCGAAATCGGAGTCAACGGGACAGCCGAAAAGATCGATATACCCGGCCGCTTCCGGCGGTGTGTCGGGACAATCATCGAGACCATCGGCTATTCCGTCCCGATCCGTATCGATCGGCCGCCCCTGCTCATCGACCACCGCCCCTGCCGGGGTGTTGGGGGAACGATCATGCTTGTCGAGGACGCCGTCGCCATCGGCGTCATGCTCCACCGGAAGCGCCGGTGGCTGGTAGGCGGTCACGGCCGCGGCCGCCGCTTTGGGTTTGCCCTTCTCGCGTTCCTTTGGCTTTTCGGTCACCGGCCAGGACAGATCGGCCAGGTCCGGTTGCGACCGTTTGACGCCGAACAACCAGGAGAGCGTAACCATGGCCCGCATGACCACCTGCCCGCGGTTCTTGTCGGTGGCCTCGCTGAACGAGGTTCCGATACCGGTCAGATAATCGGCGCAGGCCTTCAGATGCACCGAGACGTTCGTGCGAGGACGATATTCCAGCCCCAACGACGACGACAGATACAATTCGGCGGCCTTGAAATCGACCGGATCGCTTCGGTCGCCGAGCGTTTGAATGACCGTATCGCCGTCGGCGGCGAGGATCTTCCAGAACGCGTACCCGACCCCGGCGCCGACCGTGGGGCGAAGCGAACCATGATCGATAAGCGCATAGTCGCCGTCGATCCCCAATCGCAGGGATTGGAATATCAGGGTGGAGTCATCGCGGACGGCGAAGAATCCGAAGTTTCCGGAAGCGGTGGAACTGCTGTAGTTTTTTTGACCTGTCAGCGAGGCGGTAAACGCCAATCGTCCGGTGGTGCCGGCCGAGAAACCCCAGAGGTAATTGAAAGTGAAATGCGGTTTGTCCGGCGTGCGAAGATTCCCCAGGCCGCCGATCAGGCCGATTCGGTAGCGGGGCTGGTCGGAGGACTCGGCGTAAACTGCATTGGCGGCCAAGCAAACAACCAGACAGATGACGGCGACTGTTCGCATCACTATAAATTGGACGGGAGAACAGGAAAAATCAACTAAAACTCACCGGGGGCTTTCTTCGAAATAAGGCCGTACCCGGCGGCACCATACAGCGGCAAGAGCGGGTCCATGACGACGGCCACCGGCATCGCCTGCAGTCGCGGTCGATGGACCCCTTTGTCGGAGAAGACAGCCATGAAGCGGTCGTTGTGAATATGCCCGGCGATACGGGGGACAATGCCGCCGCCGATGAAAACGCCGCCGAAGGACATACCGGTGAGGGCCAGATCGCCGGCGGCATCGGCCAGGATGTCAAGGAAGAGGGCGACGGTTGCGATGGCCAGAGAATCGCGTTTTTCGTCGGCCAGGACCGTCACCGCCGGTCCGGGGTCGTCGGACAGGGCGGCAGATATATCTTCGGGGATTTCGACACCGCTTTCGGAGGCCAGGAAACGGTAGAGAAGTCCGAATCCCGATCCGGACAGGAAATCCTCGAGGCGGACCCGCGGGCAGGTCCGACGGGCGAAATCCCACAGCCGCCGCGTGCGGCCGTCGAACGGGGCAAAACCGGCGTGTCCTCCCTCCGAGGGGAGCGGAACGAATCGACCGCCGCAATCGGCGACGATGGACATCCCCAATCCGGTGCCGGGAGAGATGAGAACCCTGGTTCCGCGCGGCGTAGTTTTTCCGGCGTTGATGCTCCGGAAGGCAGTGGCGGGAATAAAATCGAGTCCATGACCGGCGGCTTCCAGGTCGTTCATGACGGTGACGGTGCCGATACCGAATCGGTCGCGTAAGGCGGCTCCATCGATGGTCCAATCGAGGTAGGTGATTTCGCACCGGTTGTCGGCGACCACTCCGGCGGCGCCGATATACAGGCCGGAGATATCGGCCGCCCGAGTCCCGCGGAGATATTCCTCAACCACGGACTCGAAGGTGCGGTAACGTCGGCCCTCGAATCGAGCAATAGCATCAAGTGAGACAGCGCCGTTCGCCTCGCCGGCCTGAGCCATGACCGTCTTCGTGGCACCAATGTCGACCGTGATTACCATCGCCGTACCCTCACTTGAAGAGCCGCACCGGGCAACCCATCAACCCAAACCCGCAGGTCGCACCGGTTCCTGTGCTCGATTACCGCCCCCGCACCAGTTCCACCAACCGTCGCAGTCCGGCCGCCGGATCGGTCTTCACATTCACGGTTACGACCGGACGATTGCGTTTGGCCAGAGCCTTGATATCCCCCTGAGCCTGCGCCTTGATCAGGTGACTGAACGGCAGGCTGAGTTTGGGGATGGTGAAATCAACCGAATAGTCCCGTTCGATGACCAGAAAATGCCCTTTCGGCGCCCCGCCTTTGTACAGCTGGCCGATGGAATGAAGGTATCGCGGCCCGAATCCGCGCAGGGTGGCGATACCGGTTCTGACCTGAATCGCCAGACGCAGGCGATCCAGCAGTCGCTCCATTTCCGGGACCATTTCGGCGTAACAGAGAATCGCGAAATAATCGCCGGGAACGGCGCCGGAGAGGAACCGATTCATGACGTCGGCGGCGGTTTTCTTTCCCTGCGCCGCGTGCCCGCGGATATCGGTCGCCGTCATGATGTCGAGAGCCGCCTCGCGGCATAACGGTTCGATGGAAACAACCCGGCGGCGGAGGCGGCGGTTTTCCCGGATGATGGCCGTCGTGTTTTTCTTGCTTTCGGAGACATTGGGTTCATCGAACGGATTGACCCCCATGACCACGGCCGCAACCGCGGTGGCCATTTCCCAAGTGAGCATTTCCGCGCCCAAGGCTTGGGGACCAGACAGCGTGATCGCTGCCCGGGGGATTGGGGATCTTCCCGACAAGGTTGAGATCGGAAGCGGGTGTTTTTCCCCGGCCATCGCCATCGAAACGAAGGTGCGGTCGGTCCCGGCTGTCGACCAGGCCGAGGGATGTTCGCCGTCGATCGGAATAACTCCCGTGCCCTCTTTGCCCGTCGATTCCGCCACCAATTGCTCCACCCAGGGAACGAATGGCGCGATGCGCGGGGAGGCCAGGCAACTCAATTTGTCGTATCCCCGGGAGGCGGCGCATCCCATCAGGACGCCCAACTCCAACGCCTCGTTGTCGGCGGGAGATGATTCCATCCGATGCAGACAATCTTGGGCTCCGGCGAGCAGGTCGGTCAGGTTGGCGCGGGTAAACGCTGCCGGCAGCAAACCGAAAAAGGACAGGGCGGAATACCGTCCGCCGATATCCGCCGGGTTGAGGAACACTTCGCGGAACCGGTTTCGCCGGGCCATCCGGTGCAGCTCCGATCCGGCATCGGTGACAGCCGTGAAAAAGTTCCCGGCCTTCAGCGGCCGGACCTGCTTAACCAGCCGAAAGAAAAAGCGGAATTGCGATGCGGTCTCGATGGTCGTTCCGGATTTGGAGGAAACGATAAAAAACGAGCGGGTCAGGTCCACCCCCTTCAGCAATCCCTCCAGCCGGCTGGGAGCGGTGGAATCGACGACCTCGTAACTCTTCAGCCAGCTGCGGCGGCCGAAAATCTTACCGAACACCTCCGGGGCCAGTGACGATCCCCCCATCCCGAGAATGAAGAGATGAACGACGCCTGATTTTCGGACATCTTCGACCAGGGTTTGCAGTCGGACAATCTCCGCCGGCATCCGTCGGACACTGTCGATCCACCCCAACCGGTTGGTAATGACTTTATGCGCGGCCCTGTCTTGTTTCTCGAAAATGGATGGGTTTTTGTCGATCAGCGCCTGGACCCAGAGCAATCGGCGGCCCCGTTCCAGATTCGCCTCGTACTCGCGACGGATCGCCCCCGGAAAAACCCGCAATCCTGCCTTCTGCACCATACCTTCCCCCAGTCTTGATTTTCGACCCTACGGTATCATGTTCATGGAAACCTGTCAATCACAAGTTTTCCACTTGCCATATTTTTATTGTCCGGCCGACGGTCAGCCGGAATTCACCCGGCGGTGGGGGAGTCAGGGTGGCTGCGAGTGACGGTTTTCCGCGGTATCCGAAATCGAAGATCCATCCACCCCGGCGGCGGTGAAAGAGGATCGATCAGGACCGCAACACACGGAAAAAGACCATCATAGGCGCCACTAATTGATACAAAGTTGATGGAATTCAGGCCAGGATTATTTTAGGTTGGTCGCTGTATATGGAGACGACTCAGTAGCTTTTGACGGCGCTGACCAGACCGGCCCGGTCGTTCTCGTGGAAAAAGGCGGTTCCCATGACCAGAATATCGACGCCGGCCGCGATTAATCCCGGTGCGTTTTCTCTGGTAACCCCGCCGTCAACCTCCAGCCGGCAGGAAAGCTTGTCGGCAACGATATGGTCGCGGATTTTTTTAATCCGATCCACCGATTCGGGGATGAATTTTTGTCCCCCGAATCCCGGGAAGACCGACATAACCAGAACAAGGTCAACCAGATGCAGGTACGGCAAGACCGCCTCTACGGGGCAATCGGGATTAAGGGTCAATCCGACTTGACGGCCCGAATTCCTGACCATCTGTATCCGCGCTGTCGGATCTGGGTCGACCTCGATGTGGAAGGTCAGCAGGTCGGCGCCGGCGCGGGCAAACGGTTCAAAGAAGTTTTCCGGATTGGTGACCATCAGGTGGACATCCAGAAATAGGTCAACCGACCGTTTGACTGCCTTGACCATATCCGGCCCCACGGTCAGATTGGGGACGAAATGGCCGTCCATGATATCAATATGCAGCCAATCGGCCCCGGCGGCCTTGGCGGAGCGGACCTCCTCGCCCATGCGGGCGAAATCGGCCGACAGGATTGAGGGCGCGATCATGACCATACGTGGAATGAAGATACAGTGTTGTCGGCAGGCTCTCAAC
>JAAZOE010000350.1 GCA_012797915.1 Candidatus Zixiibacteriota bacterium
AGGGGATGCTTCTCATCGAGGGGACGTTCATCTTCCTGAATCTGCTGGGTCTGCTGATTCTGGCCCGGAACCGGGACAATCCCTCGAAGATGCCCTTTCTGCTCTGCGGTATCGTCTTCGGGTTGTCAGCCATCGCCCGTCCCAATATTCTGCTGGTCGTCCCGCTTCTGGGGTTATGGTTGTTGGTGCATTTCTCCAGCCGGATCGGTTTGAAGCGGGTTATCCTGCTGGTGGTCGTCTTTTTCGCCGGAGTGGCCGCGCCGATCCTCCCGGTCACGGTCCGCAACTATGTCGTGGCCGATGATGTCGTGATGATTTCGTCGCAGGGGGGAATCAATCTGTACCTCGGCAACAACCCATCGGCCGAGGGGCTGACCATGATCATGCCGGAGATCGTCCTCGATGCCCGGGTTCCCTGGACCAAATTCATCCCGACCACGACGCAGTACGCGGAGAAGGAGGAAGGCCGGCCGTTGAAACCGTCCGAAGTTTCCTCCTTCTGGTCGAACCGGGCCAAGCAGTTCATGTACGAACATCCGGGAATGTTTCTGAGCCTGACTTACAAGAAGCTGGTCTATTTCTTTTCCGGATTCGAGAATTCCGACCAGATGGACATCTATGACTTCCGGAAATATTCGGGCCTGTTGTCGGTGTTGATTTTCGACAAGGGATTGAAATTTCCCTACGGCCTGTTCGCCCCGCTGGCGCTGGTGGGGATCGCCCTGAGTTATCGTCGCTGGCGGCCGCTGGCGCCGCTGCTGTTGTTCGTCGTCGGGTATATCCCCTCGGTGATTTTCTTTCTGGTCACGGCCCGGCATCGGCTGGCGGTTATCCCGCTGTTTCTGTTGTTCGCGGCCTATGCCGTTTTCTGGCTGTATGACGCCATCCGGCAAGGCGGATTAACCAAGGCCGGGGCGCCGTTGCTGGTGTTGCTTCTGCTGCTGGTGACGGCCAATATCAATTTCTTCGACTTGGGTTTTCAAAACGTCCCCCAGATTCATTTCGGCCTGGGCCTCAGTCATACCCGGCAGGGGAACTATCCGGCGGCGATCGAGGAGTTCAACCTGGCCCTGAAAGAGGCGCCGTCGTCCCCGGCCATCTACATGGGATTGGGAACCGCCTATATCAAGATGGGACGCAGTCGGGAGGCGGTCGCACCGTTGAATCAGGCGGTGACGCTTGACCCCAATTACACCGATGCCTTCATCAATCTGGGGCAGGCCTATTTTGAGAGCGGTGATATGGAGCGGGCTGAACTGGCCTTCCGGCGGGCGGCCCTGCTGGAGCCGACCCGGGTCGAGCCGTATCTGAATCTCGGCGAAATCAGCATGAGCCGGAACGACCTGAATCTGGCCAAGCAGAATTTCCTGAAAGCCCTGGAATTGCAGCCCGACAATCATGTCATCTTTGCCAAGCTGGGGGTGCTGTATGGCCGGGCCGGCGATACCGCTGCGGCGGCAGTGCATTTTCGGCAGGCCCTGCAGATCAACCCCGGGTATGCCCCGGCCTATCTCAACTGGGGAAACATATCGCTGATCAACGGCGACACCACCACGGCGATGGAAAAGTATTACGCCGCGATTCAGCGCGACAGCACCCTGCTGGAGCCGTATTTCAATCTGGCCCTGCTCTTTCTCCGGGTCGGCGACACGGCCATGGCCCGCGACAATCTCGATATTCTTCTGCGCCGGAAGCCGGATTTCGCCAAGGGACTGGAATTGAAACGGCTGATGGGGGATTAATACTTCCGCCGCCGTTCGACGACGTAA
>JAAZOE010000351.1 GCA_012797915.1 Candidatus Zixiibacteriota bacterium
ACGGTCAAACGAATCCTGATCAGAACGGTCGATCGGGAGAATATCCCCAACAGCTTTCTGTTCCATGGCCCGGAGGGGGTTGGCAAGTGGGGGGCGGCCCTGGCGCTGGCCGCCTATCTCAATTGCCGCAATCGGGGCGATGGCGACAGTTGCGGAAACTGCCCCCCCTGCCGGCAGATTCAGAAACTGCAGTACCCCAACCTGTTCATCGCCATCCCTACCCCCCCCTCGAAATCCGACGGCGAGGAACTGGAAAATTACTGGGACCTATTGAATCGCAAAATCGCCGAGCCATACGGTTTGATTGCCGGCCGCCGTCAGATGACCATCCCGGTGAACACGGTTCGGGATATCCGGAAAAACCTGGGACAGAAGCCGACCGTCGACGGCCGGCGGGTGGTCATCATCGAGCAGATGGACCGGATGCTGTCCGGATCGGCCGATGCTCTCTTGAAACTCGTGGAGGAGCCGCCTCCCCGGACCCTCATCATCATCACGACCGCGCGGCCGGACCGAATCCCGGCGACCATCATCTCCCGTTGCCGGCGGGTCCGCTTCGCCCGCCTTTCGAGCGCGGCGATCCGGGAATACCTCGTGGCGAAGGCGGGACGGGACGAGAAGGAAGCGGCGCTGCTGGCGCGCCTGTGCCATGGTTCCCTGGGGACGGCGTTGTACCTGACGGAGGATGACAACGCGCAGGACCGCGATGTGGCCAAACTGCTTTTCAAGGGAATCTTTCAGGCGCCGGCAAACGAGGTGGCGGCTGAAGCCGCTGAGCTGCTGCCGACCGGCGACCGATATCGTCTGAACCGGGTACTGGCCGTCTGGCAGACCCTGTTCCGCGACCTGATGGCGCTGCAGAGCGGGGCCCGCCAGACGCACCTGGTCAACATCGATTTTGTCGGCGAACTGGAACGCCTCGCCGGACGACCGGCGGATCAGAAAGGGATGATGAGTATTCCCGCCATGATCGGAACGGTCATGGAGGATATCGATCTGAACGTGGAGCCGCAGACCGCGATGGCCGCCCTGGTTATCGGGATTTGCGGGCGAATCGCTCCACCCACCGCCTGAATGCGATCTTCTGAGGAATTCCGCCCGAACGAATAAGGGCGGCCGAAGGCCGCCCTTGAAGCGTTACGAATCCTGCCCGCCGCCCCTCGGCGGCTGTCCGATGATCGTTACCTTCCGCCGCCGGTGATTCGTACCGGAGCCGGTACCGGGGAGGCCGGGGCCGTGGCTGCGGAATCACCGGGTTGCTCCAGCGGCCGCATAAGCATCTCCGCCGACCGGATAACTTCATTGGCCATCGGATCGTTTTCCTGGTAGTCCTTGTACTCCGTCGCCACCCGAATCATATCCGTTGGTCGGCGCTGTTCGGCATACAGCGCCAAGAGCGCCCGGAACGTCGGTTCCTTATCGTGATTCATGGCCCAGGCTTCGGTGAGGTACTGTTCGGCCAGCGTCCGATCACCGGAAGTGTAATGGACCAGGCCGAGGAACTGATAGAAGAAAATATTCCCCGGATTCCGATCCAGAAAACCGTTGAGATACGCCAGCAGATCCTGCCTGATGGCGTCGACACGGGCCGTATCCCCCCGTTGACGGCAGCGGTCGATCTGGGTCAGGCGCAGACGCCAGTAGAACGGAATCGTGCGGCAGAATTTCTCCAGCAGCGTATCGGCCCGGGCGGTGTCCCCCTTGCGCATCAGGTACGACTGGTAGTCGAGAATCTTTTCCGGGTACCCCAGGGCGATGCCGGTGGCGTTCTCGTCCTGGGCCACGAGCGTGTCGTCGAGATTGCGGAATTTATACACCTTATAGAGCAGGCTGTCGGTGGACGGTTCGTCGAACGCCATCCGGGCCTGATCAGGAGAGAGCCGAAGAATCAATCCATCCCGATAACACCGGTCGGTGAGTTTCAACGGGGAACTGCGCATCTCGCCGGCGGCCGAGGAAAAATAGATCGGGTATTTCCATTTGTTGGTCAGGATGATCTCATCCAGCATCATGGATGCGACCTTGACCGTCTGGCCGTCCACGGGCATCGGAATCAGGAACATCTGCCGGTTGCGGGCCCGGTCAAAAAACGGTTTGTCCGGTTTGGGGATTTCCGTTCCGTCGGGCAGGGTGTACGTATCCCACAAAATCTGGTCGTCGTCCAGCGAAATCGGCACGTTCTGGAAGTGCTTCAATTGCCAATTGTACCAGTCGGTGTTGAGCAGCGAAAAGTTGACCACCCGGACATCCCGGCGGAAATCATACACGGCCTGGATGGCCCATAAGGGGAAGGTGTCGTTGTCGCCGGAGGTGAACAGGATGGCGTCCGGCTTGCAGGAACTGAGCATGTTGTAGGCATAGTCATAGGCCATGTAGTTCCGCGAACGGTCGTTGGCGAAATAATTGGCCTCGATCGGTATGATCGGC
>JAAZOE010000352.1 GCA_012797915.1 Candidatus Zixiibacteriota bacterium
CGTTGTATATCGGGATCATCAACCGCAGCCGGAATCGGTCGTAATACTCTCCCTTCCGCTTCTCCGACCGGATAGCCAGCCCCGCCTCGACCAAATCCTCCGGTTTCAAATCCTTCCTGGCCGCATAATCGATCAGCCCCCGCCATTCCTCCGGCGCCAGCCCGATCTGGAACTTCTCCACTGTCTCCGGCGTCAGCCCCCGCCCAGCATACAAATACCGCTCGATCTTTTCCCGATACCGCTGGTCCTTCAAGGTCGCCTGGAAGAACTGCGCCGCCACCTCATGAGCGAAAAGCAGTTTTTCCAGCCGTGTGTCGGTTTCCTTCTCGTATTTGGGCAGGATGATGCCGTACCGGTCGGCCAGGAGCGTGGTCGCCTCGACGAACGACAGATGTTCGTGCTCCATCAGGAACGTGAAGACGTTTCCCCCCTTGCCGCATCCGAAACAATGGAAAATCTGCCGGTCGGGGGAGACTGAAAACGACGGCGTCTTTTCGTTGTGAAACGGGCAGAGGCCGAGGAAATTCCGGCCCCGCCGCTTGAGCGGCAGATAGGCGGAGATGACCTCCACGATATCGGCGGCGGTGCGAATTTCGTCGATTTTGTTTTCCGGTATTCGGCCTGCCATCATGTCTTCAGCCGGGCGATCGTGACCCAGTGTCCCCCCTCGTTCCAATCCCCGATCCGGATCGAATCCACCGCCCGATGCCCCTTCAAATAGGTCGTCAGATTTTTCCGCAGTATCCCGGTCCCTTTGCCGTGGACAATATACACCTGCCCGACCCCCGCCAGCAGCGCATCATCCAGAAACTTGTCCAGTTTTTCGATCGCTTCCTCGACTGTCATCCCCCGCAGCATCAACTCCGGATTGAATTCGCCGGCCGCGGCCGAGGCCTGCACCGAACCGGCTTTCTGCGGCTTTCCTTTCCTGGTATCCTGCTCGTCGGCGGGGGAGAGGCGGGTCAGGTCGATCGTGTCGACCGTCATGAAGGCCGACCCGACCGCCACCTTGGCCTTCTTGTTGCCGATCATCTCGACTACTTGTCCCTCGGTCTGGAACTTTTCGATCCAGACCCGTTCCCCCTTCTTCAACACCCGGCCGTCGGCGGCCCGTTTTGGCGAGGTCGATTTCCGCAGCGCCGCCACCGCCTCCGCCTGCGCTTCGACCTTCTTTTTGGCGTCCTTCACCGCCGCCGTTTTGGCCTGACTGTCGCGAAGCTCCTTGATGACGGCATCGATCTCCCGGCGCCCGTCCCGAAGCTGTTCCTCCAGCCTCTCCGCCGCCTGACGGACCAGGTCCTTTTCCATCTGTTCAAGCGTCGCCATTTTGGCCGAGCTTTCGCTTTCCCGCGCCTCCGCCTTGGCCAGCCGTTCCTCCAGCCCCCGTTTCTCCTTGGCCAGGTATTCCAGGTCACGGTCCAGCTTGCCGATCAGGTTGTCCAGCGACCGCTCCTCCGATCCGATCAGCGCCGCCGCCCGGTCGGCCAACTCATCAGGCAATCCCAGCCGACGGGCGACATCGATGGCGTAACTGGCCCCCGGATGTCCAATCTTCAGTTTGAAGGTCGGCTTGAGGTTCTCCCGGTCGAACTCCAGCGAGGCGTTGAGCAGGCCGGGGTTTTCCAGCGGCAACGATTTCAACTGCCCGTAATGCGTCGTGGCCACCATGATGCATCCCCGCTCCAGAAGCGTCAGGATGATCACTTCGGCCAGCGCCACCCCTTCCTTGGGATCGGTCCCGGCGCCGATTTCGTCGAACAGCACCAGCGTCTCCCGGTCGGCGTCCCGGAGGGCGGCGATGATATTCCGGATATGCGAGGAGAACGTCGACAGCGACAGCTCCAACGACTGCTCGTCGCCGATATCGGCGTAGATCTTTTGAAACAGTCCGATCCGACTGCGATGATCGGCCGGGATTTCCATCCCCGCCATGGCCATCACGGTCAACAGCCCGATGGTTTTCAAGGCCACCGTCTTGCCGCCGGTGTTGGGGCCGGTGATCAGCACCCCCTGCGTATCCCGGTCCAGCGACACCGACAGCGGCACCACCCCGTCGGTCGATCCGGCGGCATGAATCAACAGCGGATGACGGGCGTCTACCAAATGCAGGCCCGCCTCTTCCGAAATCGACGGCGACTCCGCCTTGATCTTGATGGCGAACGAGGCCTTGGCATGGATGGCGTCCAGCTCGCCATATGATTCGAGGTCGGCCGCGATATCGTCGGCCGCCTCGCCGACCCGCGCGGTCAACTCCCGCAGGATACGGTCGATCTCGACCCGCTCGTCCTGCAACAGTTGCCGCAGACGGTTGTTGATCGGGATGGCCGAGGCCGGTTCGACATAGAGCGTCGCCCCGCTCTGTGACTTATCCAGGACGATCCCTTCCTCCGGACGAAACTCACCTGAAAGCACCGGGATGACGAATCGCCCGTCCCGAACCGTGATGACATCATCCTGCCAGCCGGAATGCTTGCGACGGGCGCCGAGAATCCGCATCAGGTGCTGTTTCACCGACGTCTCGGCGTCCCCGATCTCCCGGCGGATTTTAGCCAGGTGTGGCGAGGCGGAACTCAGGATATCGCCGGCCGGATCGATTGCCTTGCCGATACCCACGGCGATATCCCGCCTTGGATGCAACCGGGCGGTAATGGCCGCAATTTCGGGGAATTTTTCGGTCCGTTCCTGTGCCTTCCCGTATTGATGAAGGGCAACCGCGACCTCCAGAAACGATTTGACCGCCAGAAGCGCCTTCGGTTCGAGATGAAACCCCTCGATCCGGGACTTGTCGATCAGCTCGCTGATATCGTCCAACTGCTCCAGCGGCGGCGCTTCCTCGAATCGGATGATATCCCGCATCTGGGCCGATTGCCGCAGCCGCTTTTCCACCTCCGGACGGTCGAACAGGGGAGACAGCGTCTCGATCCGCCGCCGCCCGTAGGGAGACAGGGTCAGATTGGCCGTCAGCTCCCGCACCCGCGGAAACTCCAGGACCTTTATCGAATGCCAGTCGATCTCGTGCATAAAAAATCCGGCGGCTCGCGTCAAGCCGCCGGTAACATACGAAAATTTGACCGAAGTTCAACCGATTTCAGCGTCCTTCGGGACCCTCGTAAAACCGCTTGATCTGATACATCACCAGATCGACGTCCGCCTTCTGCTCGTCGGACAGAGTCCCCGCCGATTCCCGCAGTTCCAGCGCCGATTCCACTTTGTTTATGAACGACGGGTTCCGGGGATGCAGCGCGGCCGTGGTCTCGTACATGACCGGAATGGTCTTGACCATCGTCGGGCCGAAAAAGGAACTCTCCATCGAGGTGTAAAAGCGGGCCGGCATCGGCAATAAAAACAGCAGAAACACGACGAACGAAAGCACCACCCAACCCCGGACGAAGCCGATGAACGCCCCGCCCATCTGGTCCTTCTTCCCCTTGTTCTGGATGTTAATCATCTTGGCCAGACCCATCCCGAGCAGCTTGAAGACGGCGTAGCAGGCCCCCAGAAGAAGGATGAAGCTCAGAAAGGTCATTACCAGGGGCGACCCGCCGAACTTGTCGTTCATGAAGACCGCCAGCTTGTCCATGAAGTTGATCGAGATGATTACGGCCGGCACGAGCGTGATGATCGCGGTCAGCTCGCGCAACAGTCCCTTCTTGGAGCCGACATAAATCATGACTACCAAGAGGGCCAGCAGAATATAATCAACGACATTCATCCCCAGCCATCCTTTGCCAAAAGTCCGCCCTCAGGATGGCGAAGTTCAATACCTCTGGCAACGAAAAAAATGGGGAGAGGGGAGGGGGGCTACCGGGCCGTCAACAGCCGCATCACGGCGTCCTTGATGACCTTGCCGTCGGCTTTTCCCTGAAGTTTGGGAACGATCACTTTCATGACTTTGCCCATATCGCCCGGACCGGCCGCGCCGGTTTCGGCGATCGCCTCTTTAACCGCGGCCTCCAATTCCTCGGCCGTCAGAGGGGGAGGAAGATACTGCAGGATGATTTCCAGTTCCCGGGTCTCCTTGGCCACCAGATCGGCCCGGCCTCCGGTCTGGAACTGCTCGATCGAATCACGCCGCTTCTTGGCGGCGGTCGTCATCACCGCGATGACATCCTGGTCGGTGAGACTTTCCAGCTTCTTGTCGATCTGGTAATACTTGAAATCCGATTTAAGGCCCCTAAGAGTCAAAGCCGCAGCCTTGTCACCCCCCTTAAGGGCCTTAACCAGATCGTCGTTTATCCGTTCCAGCAGGGACATTTAGTACTCTTGTTCTCTCTGGATCTTCCGGATTTTCCGCTTGGCGGCGTTTAACTTTCGTTTCTTGCGTTCCGACGGTTTTTCGAAATGCTGATGTTTCTTGATATCCGAAAGAATACCCATCTTTTCACAGAATTTGTTGAATCTGCGAAGCGCCTTCTCGAAAGATTCGTCGTCCCGAACCTTGACGCCTGTCATACCTATGTAATCACTCCCTTCAGGCCGTAAAAGATGTACTTCAGCTTTAAAAGCCTCTGTATTATATGCATAGCGGCGCGGCAGTCAACAGAAATCTGGACGTTATAACCCCGCCAACTCGATTTTTCCGAGGCCCACAGCCTTTATCCACGACATGAAATGGACGTGCACGTGGAACACGATCTGCCCCGCCCGCGACCCGTTGTTGATCACCAGCCGAAACCCCTCTTCCACTTGCAGCCTTTCGGCTAACGCGCGGCAAACCTTGAAGAGATACTCAACCTCCTCGGCCGGAGTCTCCAGCAGGGTCGCATAATGCCTTTTGGGAACCACCAGCAAGTGGGTGGTTGCCTGCGGCCGATGGTCGTGGAAAACGACCACCCGCTCGTTTTCATAGATTATTTTGGCCGGGGCGGCCCCGGCGGTAATCCGGCAAAAGATACAATCGTTCACCATCGGCTCCCGATAAAGTCCTCACAAGGTGCCATATCCGGCCCCGGTTGTCAAGCCCTTCCGCCCCCGCCCGCCGGGGTAAACCGCTCCTTCAACCCTTTCGTATAACAACTGGAGAATAAAGCAGGTGCGTCCGCCAAAAAAAACGCTCCCCTCGGTGCGAATGATATTGCCAAGCCGGGTGGTCGCGCGTTAGATTATAGCAGGTGAAGTCTAAACAATCCGATTGTACACAGCGGAGGTAATATGTCGGGTCATTCAAAATGGGCCACAATTAAAAGAAAAAAAGGTAAACTGGACGCCGCTCGCGGCCGGGTGTTTACCAAACTGATCAAGGAAATCACGGTTGCCGCCCGCGCCGGCGGAGGCGACCCCGATGCCAACGCCCGATTGCGAACGGCGGTTGCCACCGCCAAAGCCGCCAATATGCCCGCCGACAACATCAAAAAGGCCATCCAGAAAGGCACCGGCGAACTGCCCGGGGTGAGTTACGAAGAATCCACCTTCGAAGGGTACGGCCCCGGCGGCGTGGCGGTGTTCATCGACGTGATGACCGACAACCGCAATCGGACGGTGTCGGAAATCCGGCATATCTTCGACCGGTACAACGGCAATTTGGGCGAAAACGGCTGCGTCGCCTGGATGTTCAATACCCAGGGGATCATCACTATCGGCAAGAACAATCTCGACGAAGATACCGTCATCGAAGTGGCTCTCGATGCCGGCGCCAACGATGTCCAGACCCAGGAGGATGTCTTTGAAGTAACCACCGAACCGGGTGGCCTGGAAACCGTCCGCGGTAAACTCGAAGCCAAAGCATGGCCGATTCTGTCGGCCGAGGTCCGGCGGGTGCCGCAGAACACCATCAAGCTGGACCGCAAGGCCGCCGAATCGATGCTCAAACTCATGGAGACGCTGGAAGACCACGACGACGTCCAAAAAGTCTCCGCCAACTTCGATATCGACGACAAAATCCTGGAAGAGCTCTCGAGCTGATATGCGGGTGCTGGGAGTCGACCCCGGCCTGGCGGCGACCGGCTATGGTCTGGTGGCCTTCGACGCCGGCCGGATCCGCCTGATCGAGGGGGGGGTCATCCGGCCCAACCCCGATGACCCGATGGAAGCGCGGGTCGGCTCGATCTTCACCGGC
>JAAZOE010000353.1 GCA_012797915.1 Candidatus Zixiibacteriota bacterium
CCGGCTTCTATCTCGACATTGGGACGCGAATCATCAAAACCGGATCGGAGCAGGGACTGCTTAGCCTGGCCTTCCATCCCGACTATCAGACCAACGGATATTTCTATGTCAATTACACCAACCTCGCGGGGGCGGTGACGGTCTCCCGGTTCTCTGTTTCGGCCACCAATCCCGACAGCGCTTCCCCGAATTCGGAATTGCCGATATTGACCGTTCCCCAGCCGCAATCCAATCATAACGGAGGAACCGTACTGTTCGGCCCCAATGACGGATACCTGTACATCGGTCTGGGTGATGGCGGCGGCTCTGGCGACAATCACGGCACGTTCGGCAACGGCCAGGACACATCCACCGTGCTGGGCAAGATACTCCGGATCGACGTCGACGGCGGGATACCGTATACCGTCCCGGCCGACAATCCCTTCGTCGGCCGGCCCGGAGCCGATGAAATCTGGGCTCTTGGATTTCGCAACCCCTGGCGAATGAGTTTCGACCGGGCCACGGGCGACCTCTACATCGGCGACGTGGGCCAGGATATTTGGGAGGAGATCGACTTCCAGCCCGCGGCAAGCCCGGGCGGCGAAAACTACGGGTGGCGTCTGAAGGAAGCCAATCATTGTTTCAATCCCCCCACCGGATGCAATCCCGGCGGATTGACCAATCCCGTCACCGAATATTCCCATTCCCTGGGGTGTTCCGTGACCGGCGGTTTCGTTTACCGCGGGTGTCAGATCCCGGCCTTGCGCGGGACGTACTTTTACGCTGATTTTTGCTCCGGCAGGGTTTGGTCATTCCGCTTCGACGGCGTCACTCTTTCCGACTCCACCGACCGCACCGCCCAATTGGATCCCCCCGGCAATCAGGTAATCTCGCAGATCTCCTCCTTCGGCGAGGACGCGCGGGGCGAATTGTTTATCCTCGATTATGCCGACGGCGAAGTATACAAAATCGTCTCGGCTGTTCCGGTTCAACCGGATTGCGGGGCCGGCGCCTGCTGCCTGAACCCCGGTGATGCCAACGACGACGGATTCGTCAGCGTCGGCGATGCCGTTTTTACCATAACCTATGTCTTCCGGGGAGGCTTTCCCCCGGCCTGCCCGGCCGCCGCCGATGCGAACGATGATTGTGCCGTTAATATCGGGGATGCCGTCTTCTTGGTTAATTATATCTTTCGGGCGGGACCGGGGCCTTCCTGCAGCCAATGCTCGTGAACGTCCGGCAGCCCCAGGTTTTGCCGGAGTGATTTCCGGTTGACAGGCCGGATAGTTTGTCCCATCTTACCGACAGCGAAACGAATTCAAATGAAGGAACATCTCGTGGCAATCAGTAAGGAACTCCTGGATATTCTCTGTTGCCCGCAGACAAAGAAACGGGTGACCGTGCTGCCGAACGACAAAATCGCCCTGGTCAACGACCGGATTGCGCAGCAGCAGGTCAGGGATGCCGACGGCAACATCATCGACCGGCCGTTGACCGAAGCCTTGTTGACCGAAGACGGCCGGACGATTTACCGCGTCGATGAGGGGATTCCGGTCATGCTTATCGGCAA
>JAAZOE010000354.1 GCA_012797915.1 Candidatus Zixiibacteriota bacterium
GCTTGTCTTCCCGGCTGTATTTCAAATAGACCCGCAGGATACCCTGGCGGGTATCGGGCAGTTCGACATAGTCCTTGATGTACTTGTGTTCCTTGAGAATCCGCACGATCTCCCGCTTCATCCGCGAGGCCGGGACATCGGCCGCGGTCTGTTTGGCCTTGGAGGCGTTGCGAATCCGGGTCAACAGGTCCGCGATGGGATCAGTCATCGACATACAGCATACTCCTTACAGGTGTTCCGCATCACTCCGCCGTCGCCTACCAGCTGGCTTTCATGACGCCGGGCAGTTCTCCGGCCAGGGCCAGTTCCCGAAAACAGATGCGGCACAGGCCGTACCGCCGCAGATACCCGTGCGGCCGCCCGCAGCGACGGCAGCGATTGTAGTTGCGGACCGCGAACTTCGATCCCCGCTTCTGCTTCTCAATCAGACATTTCTTGGCCACAGTTACTCCTCTTTCCGGAACGGCATGCCCATCTCGCGCAGCAGCTGGATGCATTCGGCATCCGACTTGGCCGTCGTCGTGATGGATATCGACAATCCCCGGACCTTGTCGATCTTATCGTAGTCGATCTCGGGGAAAATCAGCTGTTCTTTGATGCCGATGTTGAAATTGCCCCGTCCGTCGCAGGACTTGGCCGTGACGCCGCGGAAGTCGCGGATGCGGGGCATCGCCACGTTCATAAGGCGATCCAGAAATTCGTACATGCGTTCCCGCCGCAGGGTCACCCGGCAGCCGATGGCCATTCCCTGCCGCAGCTTGAAGTTGGAGATCGACTTCCTCGCCCGCGTGATCGCCGGCTGCTGGCCGGTGATCGCCCGCAGGTCGGCCACCGCCGCGTCCAGCGTCTTGGCGTTGACGATGGCCTCGCCGACGCCGATATTGACGGTGATCTTCTCCAGCCGCGGAACGGCCATGATGCTGGCTTACCCGTTCTCTTTCATGAGACGGGGGACGACTTCCTCAAAATATTTCTTCTTCAATCGTGCCATACTTATTCCGCCATTCCCTTACAGCTCGGCGCCGCACAACCGGCAACAGCGCACTTTCGCGCCCTTGGCCTTTTTGGTGTCTTTCGATTCCACGAGCTTCTGCATGATGCGGGTCGGCTGGTTGCACGAGCCGCAGTACAACTTGACATTGGAGCGGTGGATGGTGCCCTCTTTGGTGATGATGCCGCCCTTCTGGTTGCGCTGGGTCGGCCGGCTGTGCCGTTTCATCATGTTGACCCCTTCCACGATCAGGCGGTTCCGCGCCGGGAACACGTGCAGCACCTTGGCGATTTTGCCCTTGGAGTTGCCGCTGATCACGAATACGCTGTCGCCTTTTTTGATATCCATCCCATCCACCTCAGAGCACTTCCGGCGCCAGGGAAACGATTTTCATGAACTGCCGTTCGCGCAGCTCCCTGGCCACCGGTCCGAAAATTCTCGTCCCGCGGGGCTCGCCCTGTTCATTGATGATGACCGCGGCGTTGTCCGAAAAACGGATCAGCGATCCGTCCTTGCGGCGGATTTCCTTGGTCGTCCGGACGACCACCGCCTTGCACACCTCGGACTTCTTGACCGTCCCGCCGGGGATGGCGTCCTTCACGGTGCAGACGATGATGTCGCCGACCCGGGCGTACCGTTTCTTGGACCCGCCCAGAACCTTGAAGCACATCACCTGCCGGGCGCCGGAATTGTCCGCCACCACCAGTCTCGAATACTCCTGAATCATGATCGCATCTCCCGGTCGGCGCGGCGCCTACTTGGCCTTCTCCACGATTTCCGTCAGCCGCCACCGTTTCTGCTTTGACAGCGGCCGGCACTCCATCACGCGCACCGTATCGCCCGGACCCGCCTCGTTGTTCTCGTCGTGCGCGTACAGTTTCGACTTCGTCCGAATGACCCGCTCGTACAGCGGGTGCTTCATCGTCCGCAGGATCTCCACCACGATGGTTTTGTTCATCGCGCTGGATACCACCCGACCGACGCGCA
>JAAZOE010000355.1 GCA_012797915.1 Candidatus Zixiibacteriota bacterium
ATGCGGCAGGAGAAGCCCCACTCGTTGTCGTACCAGCTGAAGACCTTGGCGAATCGGCCGGAGGCCATGGTCAGGGCGGAATCGAACACGGACGAATGAGAATTGCCGATGACATCGACTGACACGATCGGATCGGTGCAGTACTGGAGAATCCCCTTCAACGGACCCTCGGCCGCTTTTTTCATAGCGGCATTGATCGTCTCGGCGGTGGCCTCCTTTTCCAGGATGACCGCCAGATCGACCAGGGAGCCGTCGGGCGTGGGCACGCGAATGGCGCAACCGTCCATTTTCCCTTTCAACTGCGGCAGCACCTCGGCAATCGCCTTGGCCGCGCCGGTGGTGGTCGGGATCATGGACAAAGCCGCCGACCGGGCCCGGCGCAGGTCCTTGTGGGGAGCGTCCAGAATCTTCTGGTCGTTGGTATAGGAGTGGATGGTAGTCATGAACCCCTTCTCGATCCCGAAGCTGTCCACCAAAACCTTGACCATCGGGGCCAGGCAGTTGGTGGTGCAGGAGCCGATCGAGATGACATCATGCTTGGCGGCGTTATAGTCGCCGTCGTTGACCCCCATGACGAAGGTGCCGTCGTGTTTCTTGGCCGGGGCGGAAATCAGCACTTTCTTGGCCCCGCCGGCGATATGCTTGCCGGCTGATTCCTTGTCGGTGAATTTCCCGGTGGATTCGATCACGACTTGGGCCCCCAGTTTGCCCCAGGGCAGTTTGGCCGGATCCAGTTCCGCGGTCACCGGGATCTTCCGGCCGTCGGCGACCAAATCGCTGCCGTCATACCCGACCTGTCCGCGGTAGATCCCCAGCGTGGAATCATACTTCAGCAGGTGCGCCAGCGTTTTGGCGTCGGTGATATCGTTAATGCCGACGATTTCGATCCCGCCGCGTTCGATGGCGGCGCGGTACACGAGACGGCCGATGCGGCCAAATCCGTTAATTCCCATTTTTATGGTCATGGGTTCCTCCATGATTGAACGTTCCGCTTTGCCGGGTGAATATAATACCGCAATCCCACCGCGATCGACGTGCCGGAATAATCGGATATCCCGGCCAACTTATCGCCGAAACGGAAGGAATGATACTTGCCTGCGAGCGTCAAACCGAGTTGGCGGGACAGGAGCAGATCGACCCCCGCTCCGACGTCATACCCCAGCGTCGTTTCCGACCCCTCGACATAATACGGATCGAGATAGGACCCGTACGACAGAATCACGTCGGTGTTCATCTTGCCGATGATCACCCCGCCGCCGCCCAGAAGGTACGGCTGCCACCGTTTCGCCGGTCCCCAGGGGCTCACTTTCCATTGCACCATCATCGGATACAGATTGATAGTCCCGATATACCGGTCGCTTCCATAGGTGAAAACGACCTCGCCTCGGCTGGCCACCGCCATCGATATCTCCAGCGCCAGCCAGGACATCAGGCGGTGATCAAAGAAGATTTCGGTGGCAAAGCCGGTGCTGGTGAAGGAGGCGTTGATATTCGGATCGATCAACTCGTCCCCGTGGTCGATCCAGACCCCCAGCCGCAGGCCGACCGAGGAG
>JAAZOE010000356.1 GCA_012797915.1 Candidatus Zixiibacteriota bacterium
CGCCGCGGATCGAATCCAGCGCCTGCGGCCGATCGCCGGGGATATCATAGACGCCGACCAGCTTGTAGGCCGGCAGCGTGCTGTCGGAATCCAGCTTGTATCGTTCCAGCGCAGCCGCGAACTGGGCGCCGATCCCGCGTCCGTCGGCGTCGACCACGACGTACGATTCCGGGGCCGAAATCCCCTTGTCGATCAGCATCGCCGGCAGAATCGTGATGAGAACCATGACGGCCGGGGTCAGAATAATCCCCACCAGAAACGATTTCTTCTTGACGACTTGGGCGTACTCGCAGGCGAACACGGTCCAGAATTTCTTCATGCCCCCCTCCCCGCGCCGCCCCGATCATGCCCGGCCAGATCGATGAATATATTGTACAGCGACGGCTCCACCCGTTCGAAATGGGTCACCGTCACCCGGTCGGCGATGGCCTTCAACGTGGCATTGGCGGCGGACATATCGACCAGAGTCAGTTCAAAATAATTGGTGAAATTGGTCACTGCTTTGACCCCGGGCAGATCGGCCAGAAAGGCCCCGTCGCCGTCGATTTCCAGATGGACCGTGTTCTTGCCGTACCGACTCTTGATGTCGTTGAGCGACCCATCCAGCACTTTTCGCCCGCCGTCGATCATGCAGATATAGTCGCAGAGCTTTTCCGCCTGCTCCATGACGTGCGTCGAAAACAGGATGGTCCGCCCCTCCCGCTTCAGTTCCAGCAACACATTCTTGATCAGTTCGATGTTGAGCGGGTCCAACCCCGAAAACAACTCGTCCAGGATGATGATGTCCGGATTATGAATCAGGGTGGTGATGAACTGCAGCTTTTGCTGCATCCCCTTGGAGAGTTCCTCGACCTTGCGGTTCTTGTAGGCCGACAAGTCCATCCGCTCCAGCCAACCGTCGAGGCGGCGCTCCAGTTCCTTTCGCGGGGTCTCCTTCAATTGCCCCAGGTAAAGAATGACCTCCCGAAGGGTCATCTTGCGATACAATCCCCGCTCCTCGGGCAAGTAACCCACCCGGTTCTTGAAGTCTTCCGGCGTCGGTTTGCCGTCGAACAGTATCTCCCCGGAATCGGGGATGATGATATTCATGATCATCCGGATGGTCGTGGTCTTGCCGGCCCCGTTGGGACCGATGATGCCGTACAGGCACCCCTTCGGGACGGCCAGATCGAGGCCGTCGACCGCGACCTTTTCGCCGTACCGTTTGCTGATGCCGCGCAATTGCAAATACCCGTTCATAAGGCGATTAATGTCGTCCTTTCCCCAATCGTTGTCAACCAAAACCTACAGGTCGAACATCCGGGCCAGATCGCGGGCGTTTTTCACCGCCTGACCTAGATGGCAATTGTTAAAGAAGATGAAGGCTTTATTCACCTCCCCTTTCAGGCGGTCGATCCGTTCCTTCCATTCATGCAGTTCCGTGTCTTTGTAAAGGTAATCGTACCGCAGCGCCCCTCCCCCCCACCATTGATCGGCGTTGCGGCCGTGCAGGCGGACATAGGCCGTCGGGCCGGTGACGACCAGTTCCGGCGGAAGCAGACCGGCCAATCGGGGACCGTCGACCGACACGAAACCGATCTCCTGCCGGCGCATCGCCTCCATCGTCTCGGCCCGCAACCAGCTGTCATTCCGGAATTCCACATAGAACGGATACGGCCGCATCAGTTCCCGGCAGGTCCCCACGTAGATCAGGTGCGCCGGAGAATATTTGAATGACCAGGGAAACTGCGCCATGATCCCTTTCAACTGACCCCGCTCGGCCAGCGGCCTGACCGCGTCGCGAAAAGCCGCCGCCGGAGCTTCGATTTCCTTCCGCTCGTGGGTCAGATTCTGATTGGCCTTAATGACAAATTCAAAATTCGGTTTCGTCTTTTTCGCCATGTTGGCCAGGACGGCCGGATGCGGGATGCGATAATAGGTGGAGTTGACCTCCACGGTGTTGAAATGCTCCTGGTAGAAATCGAGCATCTTCCCTTTTTGCACTCCTGGCGGGTAAAACGATCCCCGCCAATCTTCGAAACTGTACCCGGATGTTCCGATCCGTATCTCCATCGCCATCTCCTCTTCCCGGAACAATCTGGCGGAATCACGGGGGGATTTCAATGGAAAAGTTAAACCTTGACGGTAGATGTGATGCCCCCTATCGTCGGGGCATGAAAAACCGATTCTGGGCCGGCCTGATGGCGGGCCTTCTTTGCCTGTCGTGCGGAAACCAGCAGACATCGCCGATAACATTGGTCTGGTGGCAGTTTTGGACCGATGCCACCATAAAGCCGACGATTGCCGAGATCATCCGGGACTTCGAACGCCAGAACCCCGGCGTGGCCGTGGAATTGGTCGACCTCACCTGGGCCGACGGCCACGACAAGATTTCGATCGCCTTTTCGTCGGGAACCGGGCCCGATGTCGTCGAGCTCGGTTCGGACTGGATTCCCGAATACGCCTCGACCGGCCATCTGCTCGACCTGACCGCCGCCATCGATTCCATCAAATCCGACTATTATATGTGGGAGCCGGGGATGTACCAACAGAAGACCTATGCGTTCCCCTGGATTTTGGGGACGCGGGTTTTATATATCAACGCCTCTCTGCTGGCTCGGGCCGGATACCCCCCGACCTTCATTCCCCGGACCTGGCCGGATCTTTTGCAGGCGGCCCACAGAATCAATGGTCTGGGCGGCGATCTCTTCGGCTTCGGATGTAATGCGGCCGAGCGGCACCGCCTGTACAAAAAGTTTCTCCCCTTTTTATGGGCCAACGGCGGCGATATCCTTTCTCCGGATGGCCGAAGTTGCCGCCTGGATTCCCCGGAGGCGGTCGCCGCCTTGGAGTTCTATCTCGACTTGTGTCATACCGGCCTGACCGACACCCAGCGGCGCCTCGAGGATGCCTTTCTCGAGGGCAGGATCGGCTTCGTCATCTCGGGTGATTGGCTGTTGAAACGCCTGTCGGCCGAAAAACCCGACCTGCCGGTGGTGACGGCGTTGATTCCCGGACCGGATGGACCGGCCTCATCGGCCTCGTTTGCCGGGGGCGAGTATCTGGCCGTCAACGCCAAATCGAACCAGACCGCCCTGGCCCTGAAACTGATCCGGCACATCAGTGCGCCGGAAAACCAACTGCGGTTCTGTCTGCAGAACCGCTCGGCCAATCCCTCATCGCGTATCGCCGCCGCCGATTCCACTCTTCTTGGGCAGCCGCATTTCGATACCTTCGTCAAGCAGCTGGCCTCGTCGCGAACCTCGCCGGCCCATCCCCAGTGGGTCTATATGGAAGAAACGCTGGAAAAAGCCATCGAGGCGGCGTTATACGAGTCCAAAACGCCCGCTCAGGCCTTGAATGATGCCGCTCGGGAAATCGAGGAGTTGCTTCACCAATGAAACGTTCGCTCGCGTCCTTCGGCTGGCTGCTGCTTTTGCCCTGGATCGCGACCTTTCTGATTTTCTGGTTCTTTCCGCTGATTTATTCCTTTGTTCTCAGCCTGACCAATTACCGTCTCCTGGCCGCCGATACCCGTTGGGTCGGCCTGGCCAACTATGCCCGGCTGTTCGGCGACCCCGATTTCCTGAAAGCGCTGGCCAACACGGCTGTTTTCGTCATCGGGACGATTCCCGTCACCACCATCATCGCCCTGTCGCTGGCCCTGCTGGTCAATGAACGCTTCCCGGGGCGCGCGATCTTTCGGGCCGTCTATTTCCTGCCCTCCATCACCTCCCTGGTAGACATCGCCCTGATCTTTTCCAACCCGTACGCCCGCGACGGTCATCTCTGCCTGCTGGCCCGGATGGTCGGCATGACGCCCCCCGAGACCGGTTTTCTCCTGTCCGAGAAAACGGCCCTGTTGTCGATCATGGCCATGGACGTCTGGACCGCCTGCGGCTATTACATGCTTATTTTCCTGGGCGGTCTGCAAACCATCCCGGAAGAATTGTATGAAGCCGCCAGGATTACCGGCGCCACCCGCTGGCAGCAATTCCGCTATGTCACCCTGCCGATGCTCCGACCGGTCCTGCTCTTCGTCGTCGTCATCAACAGCATCAAGTCGTTTCAGATTTTTACCGAAATCTTCGTGATGACCAAGGGCGGTCCGCTCAATGCCACGCTGACCGGCGTCTATTTCGTCTATGAGACCGGCCTGCGCCGCTTCGATTTCGGCTATGCCTCGGCCGCCGCGTACGTGATCTTCCTCATCATCGCCGCCCTCTCCCTGGCCCAGTTCAAATTCCTCAAAACGGGATGGACCGCCTGATGGGACGGCTGGGAACGGGGTTCCGTTACCTTCTGC
>JAAZOE010000357.1 GCA_012797915.1 Candidatus Zixiibacteriota bacterium
TCCCATACTTCCTTGCATCATGACGGGCGCCGGAAAGTGGCGAGAAGGAACACGGTGGGACGGGATGGGGCAGAACGACTGATGGAGAGGCTGGCCATACTCTGGGGCCCCCTGTTTTTGAGCAAACGAACCCATTTTCGACGAAACAAAATCGGCGTATCCGATTGTAATGTAAACCGTTCACGCCGCCTCGCCTTCCGGCCCAACAACGCCAAAAACCGGGTTCGTTTTGGGTTCGTTTGCGGGTTTACCGCATCATGGTTTTGGGGTTCGGGCAGGTCTTGATCCGCCCAAGGCTTGCCGCGGGCGGATTGTGACCTGCCCGTAAACGGGCTACCCCACCATTCCTGGCGTGTCCTTACGTCATGTTGAGAAAGTAGGTCGGCGTCCCGAGTCCCAACCCGCCGCGGCGGGCGGGGCGAGAAACCCGACACTCTCGTTCACGACTCGACGCGACAGATGACCACGCGGTCGATATCGTTGAGGTCTTTCTGCAGGGTGCAGTCGACATACAGGGAATCGGCCTGGACTGCGGCGAAAACATCCTGGGCTTGGTCATATCCGATCTCGAACATCAGGTACCCCGGACGTCTCAGATAATCGGGAGCTTCTTTGATCAAACGATTGATGATATCCATCCCCTTCGGGCCGCCCAGAAGCGATATCCTCGGGTCGGCCTTCACCTCCAGCGGAAGGCCGTCATACTCGCCATCGGCGATATACGGCGGGTTGGAGGCGATGATATCGAACTGCGGTCCCGGCTTCAAGGCGGAGAACAGGTCGGATTGGACAAAGGTGATCCGGTCGGCCGCATCAAGCCGTTCGGCGTTTTGCCGGGCCACACCTAACGCAGCGTCGGAAATATCGACTGCCGTGATTGCCAGCTCCGGATTCTCCAGCGCCGCCGACACCGACAACACGCCCGACCCGACACCGACATCGAGCACCGTCACCGGATGCGACCGGCACCGCCGGGATGCGCGGAGAATGCTATCCAGCAATAGTTCCGTCTCCGGCGTCGGCACCATGACCGCCTCATTGACGATGAACTTCCGGCCGAAAAACCAGGCCACGCCGAGGATATATTGCAGGGGATACCGGGTCAGCCGCTTGGCGATGATGGCCTCGAACCGGGCGATCAGAGCATCATCGATCAGCGATGGCCCATGGAGGTAAAGATGCAAACGGTCGAAATCGAGCAGTTCGCAGAGGATATATTCGGCCTCGGCTCCGCCCGATTCGATCCCGACCGTTTCCAGTTTTCTGGCCGCGTCCGCGATAAGGGTGTTGAGGTTGCCGGCGGCCATCAAATGTTCTCCGGCACCAGCGCCCCGCCCCCGGCCCAGATGTCGACCTTCTCGGGGTGGAACGCACAGCCGGATCGTTTATGGCCCATCAGAGGGTACGGCCGCATCCGCGGCGCGGCTTTCGGTTGCTCGGGCGGCGCATCGGCCAGGATCGAATCGGCCAGCGACAACGGCAACATCGCCCCGATCGTCAGGGTCGCGGTGGTCTTGATGAAATCCCGTCGGGTCAGCATTTCTCCTCCCATTCCTCCCGGGTTTCCTGCATCAGGTTGAATTCGTCGATGGTCATCGCCGGCACCAGCATCAGCGAGGAGAACTGCGGATAGACGATTCGGTTGGACGATATCGCCCGCACCTTGGAAAACGCCTCCAGGATCGACTGGTTGGTGCGCATGTTCTTGACCGCCGCGCCGATTTTGCCTCCTTCGATCAGGAAGGTGCCGTCGCGGGTGGTCCCGGTGATCATCGTCTGCATCGGGTTGAGGAAATTGATGTACCAAAAATGAGTGATTAATACGCCTTTATCGACGGCGGCGATCATCTGTTCGAGGGTTTTGTCCCCCGGCGCGATGGCCAGGTTTTTGGGATACGGGCCGTAGCTGTTGTCCGGCGGAAGGGCATGCCCGGTGGGAGCGACATTGGCCTGTGCGGCATAATAGCTGTCGAAAGCACCGTCGCCGGCGCGGCCGTGGTCGATGATGGACAGTTTCCGGGTCGGAATCCCCTCGTAATCGAACAGCATATTGCCGAACAGCGGGTTGTCCGGCTCATCGGTGATGGTGATATTCTCGCCGGTGATAAGTTCGCCCTTTTTGCCCGACAGAAAGGACCGTTGTTGCATCATGGTTTTGCCGCCGAACCCCATGAACCCGAGAAACAGGAGGAGTTGCCCGACCGCAGGCGGTTCGAGAATAACTGTGTATTTGCCGTCAGGCAGTGTGACCGGCTCGACATCGGTCTCCGCCTTGCTGATCGCGGTCCGCGCCAAGGCCAGGCAGTCGATCTTGGCCGGATCGGGATTATATCCGATAGCGTACCCGGCGTTGTCCTTGTCGCCGCTGGCGGTCAACGACAACTCGGCCTTGCCGAACCGTCCGAATTGCAACACGCCCAGCGCATTGGCCACCGCCACGGCATGGATCTCGTGGCGAAATGCTCCGGAAGCGGATAGGCCCTTGCTCTTGTCGATCATTCGGATGACCTGCGCGGTCGCCTCGGCCATTTTATCTGGTGTGAACTTGGTATTCGGTTCCACCGTTTCAGTCACGGTCAGCGGCGGCGCCATGGCCGGTGTCGGAAAGGATACGAACCGTTCATCCGGATTTTGCAGCAGGCTGTTCTCATAGGCGGCGGTCACGGCGGCGCGGATGCAGTCGTTGCTCAGGTCGTTGGTCGAAGATATCCCGGTTTTCTTGTCTTTCACGGTGGTCACGACCAGACGGGTTTCTTCCTGCACCATGTTCTGGTGGATGACCGATTCGGCGAACCGGGTCAGCGCCGTTTGATCGGCCATCAGGACCGCCTCGGTCTGGTCGGCCGGAGAATCTTTGAGGGCCAGGGCGACGATTTCGAGAGCGCGTGTTTTGTTTAGCATGGCTCAACCTCCCACCTGTACGGCCGTGAAGCGGGCCGGCGACGAACCCTGCCCGGTGCGCGCATTCTGCCCCGGCTGGCCCTTGCCGCAGTTGGGTGTGCCCCAAATCGTGAACTGCGCGGCGTCGCCGATGGCGTCGCAGGCGTTCCAAAACATCGTGGTGCATCCGGAGAAGGTCGGATTCGTGACCACTCCGGCCAGCCTGCCCCCCTTGATCTCCCAGCCGATCTCGCAGCCGAATTGGAAATTCTTGCGGAGATCATCGATCGACCACGACGACGGCGTGGCCATGTAAATGCCGTCGTCCACCTCGCCGATCAACTGCTCGAAGGATTTATCTCCGGGCGCCAAGTTGATATTGGTCATCCGTACCAGCGGGATGTTCTTCCACCCTTCGGCCCGCATCGCCCCGGTGGAGTTTCGACCGATTCTGGCGGCGGTTTCGCGGGAAGAAAGGTAATCGACCAACAGGCCGTCCCTGATCAGGTCGACCGTGCGGCTTTTCACTCCTTCATCATCCCAGCCGAACGACCCCAACCCTCCGGACGCGGTCGGGTCGCTCACCACCGATACGATTTTTGACCCATATTGCAGCTTCCCCAGTTGGTCGGTCGTGGCAAACGATGTTCCCGAGAAATTCCGTTCCGAACCGAACACCCGGTCCAATTCCAGAGGATGACCGATCGACTCGTGAATCACCAGCGACATCATGTCGCCGGAAAGTACGAGCGTGGTCGTCTTCTGCGGGCATTCCGGCGCGGCCATCAGTTGCGCCACCTCTTCGGCCAACCGAGGCGCCTGGCTTTTCATATCCAGCCGCGCCAGCAGTTCATACCCTGAAGTTTCATATTGCCCCGACGAAGTCGGATACGACCGTTCGGCCCGTTCGCGACGGGACTTGGCCTGCGCCAACGTCATCCCGGCCCCGGTTTGGATAATGGTCTGGAACAGATCGCTTCCCTCGGACGAGAAAAACCATTTCTCCAGTTTCCTGAAGGACGCGAAACAGGTGCGAGAGGTCATGCCGGGCTGCTGTCCCAGCGCGGCGTCGATATCGGCCAGGAACTGCCCCACTTCTTTGGCCTGCACGGTGAACGGGTCCGTCGTGTACACGGATCGATATTCACCGGTCTCCGGCCCAACCGCCGATAGGGCAACCGGAGATTTCATCGCTTTCGCGGACGCCTTGGCGACGATGACAGCTTTGTCCACCAATTCCCGAATGGACAACTGGGGATCGTCGGAGGAGGCGAATCCCCAAGCGCCGTCGACCAGGACCCTGACTGCCCATCCGGCCGAAAGGCTTTCCTGAATCGGGTCGGGAACGCCGCCTGAATATGACAGACCGCGGTCCCGGATGATTTCATGGCGGATGTCAGCGTAGGTCGCCTTCTTCTTTTTGGCTGCCGCCAAGCCATCCTGTGCCGTTTTACGGATATCCATATCTGTCCCTCTAACCTTCAGCCCAACGAGACGAACCCTGTGGGTCCGATGATTGCCGAAACAATGTACGCAAACTGCCAACCGGTGTCAAAAACAGATTTCCACGCCGCTTGCCGACAGCGTAATTCCGGCATATATTCCCGACCGACAGCCCGTCAGACCGGTAATCGCA
>JAAZOE010000358.1 GCA_012797915.1 Candidatus Zixiibacteriota bacterium
CGACGACGTCCACGTGAGCAAGCTCCCCGCCGGCGGCACCCGCGTGGAGATTGCCAAGAAACGGTCGCCCGAGACCAAGTGAACCCGACATGGGGACGCAGCAAATCATATTCGCGCTCATCTACTTCGCCTTCGGCGCCGGACTGATCTATCTGTCCGTCCTGGTCGTCCGCGATTCCGCCCGCATCCGCGTCAACCGCGTCACCGCGGCCATGCTCTTTCTGGCCGGCTTGGGGCCGATCTTTTCCGCCCTCGGCTCGGTCATCTCCCCTTACCGGGCGGCGTCCCCGTTCCGAGAATCGTACCTGTATAACCTGTTCTACCTGTGGGAATTCTTCTTTCCCGTCTTCCTCTATTTTTCCTGGACCTTCCCGGTCGACCGCCTGGCCGCCAAACGTTCCCGCTGGCGCTACCTGATTTTCGTCCCCCACCTGTTCCACATCATCCTGGTCATCTTCTTCGCCGATACCGACCGCATCCTGCGGATGCTGACCATCAACACCGGCGAGGGCGGCTTCCTCAGCACCATCCTGGAGCCGATCGCTTCCCTGCTCAAATGGCTGATGATCCCTATCGGCCTGCTGTTGGCCTCTCATAAAAAACTGTTCGCCCTGGTCAATCTCGTCTATGTCATCGTCGCCCTGACCTACCTGTTCCGGGGGATGAAACGGGTGGAAACCCCCCGCCTGCGGCGGCAGGTACAGATTTTGATCTGGGGCATCCTCGCCGCGATGGGGCTGTATATCATCGCCTTCACCCTGCCCAACCTGCTGGCCATCGAAATCTCCGAGACGGTGACTTCCCTGCTGACCGTCCTGTCCCTGGTGGTCGGGGCCGGGTCCATCGGCTGGGCCATCGTCCGCTACCAGTTCCTCGATATCCGCCTCATCGTCCGGCAATCGCTGGTCTACACCATCTCCTCGGCCCTGCTGGTCGGCGGGTATATCCTGGCCATCACCGAGCTGTCCGACGTCCTCAAGACGTTCCTGGGGCAGGAGACGCCGCTGGTCAACATCGGCTTCATCATCGTGGCCCTCATCCTGTTCCAGCCGATCAACAACCAGATCGACACCATCATCACCAAGATGTTCCTCCGCGACCGCTCCGACTACCGGACCATCATCGACCGGTTATCCCTGCAGATCATCAATATCCTGGACCGAACGCAGTTGTTTAAGGCGGTGGAGGAAGCGCTCAAGGGAAGCATGCTGGTGGCCGGCGTGGGTTTCGGCATCTATGACGATGCCCGCCGGGCGTACCTGTTTTTCCCGTCGAGCGAAGGTCCGGAAACGCGGCTGGACAACACCGATCCGCTGCTGGGGGCCATCGGCCAGTTGACCGCCCCCACCTTCTATGATCGCATCGAAGCCTGGCGGCGGGGCTCCCCCCTGGCCACCATCCTGCAGGGGCGGAATATCCAGCTGATCGTCCCCCTGCGGGACCGCGAACACCTGCTCGGCTTTCTGGCCCTGCGCGACAAAACGTCCGGTTTCAAGTTCCGGTACGAGGATATCACCCTGCTGTCGACGCTGGCCAACCAGATGGTCATCGCCATGACCAACGTCCGGCTCTATCGGGAGTCGCTGGTCAAACAGCGTCTGGAAGAGGAGATGAACCTGGCCCGCCGCATCCAGATGGACCTGCTGCCCAAGACCCCGCCCTGCGGGGCCGGATTCACCATCGCCACCCACAGCCGCCCCTCCCGGACGGTCGGAGGCGACTTCTATGACTTCGTCCCGGCCGGCGGCGACGGCGAATTCGGTCTGGTCATCGCCGATGTCTCCGGCAAGGGGATGCCGGCGGCGCTTTTGGCGGCCCAGATTCAGGCGGCGCTCCGCTCCGAAGTCATCAACCGCCGCGACGTCGCCCAGATCATGACCAACGTCAACAACCTGGTGGCCGGCCTGTCCTCCTCTTCCCGCAAATTCGCCACCGTCTTCTACGGCGCCTTCCATCCGGGCACGCGGGAGTTCGTCTTCTCCAACGCCGGGCACAATTATCCGTTGTTGGTGCGGGCCGACGGCCGCCATGAGCTGCTGGAGACCGGGGGGACCATCATCGGCGCCTTCGAGGGCATCCGGTATCAGGCCGCGCGGGTGGTTCTGGAACCGAACGACCTGCTTTTCTTCTATACCGACGGTCTCTCCGAGGCCCACAATGCCCTGGATGAGGAATTCGGCGAAGAACGAATCATCGATTATGTCGTCGACAATCGCCGGCGATCGGCCGATGC
>JAAZOE010000359.1 GCA_012797915.1 Candidatus Zixiibacteriota bacterium
CGGACCGGCGGCGAGCGGGGGGAATTGCGGGTCGTGTTGAAAATGCTCCGGCAGACCGACGTAAACCTGTACCAGAACGTCTCCCGCAAGATGCTCAATTATATGTGCTGGAGCGGGGTGGCGGAGGCCGAGCAATTGCTCAAGTCGATCGGCGAATACCGCGACCCGAACGAAGAGGAAGATCCCGAGGATTGGAACCGACCGCATCAGCGGCGGGCTCCGGCGCCGGTCGATTTCAGCGAGGAAGCGTTCGATATCGCCGGGCGGCATCTGAACGATGAAGAAATCCTCCGGCTGATCCAGAAGTGGCTGTACGAAGACAAGCTGGCCTTCCTGGTCCAGGTGGTCAATCGCAACCTGACCTTGCCTGAAGTAGCCGATGCCATCCGTCGGCACCATCAATTTTCCCAGGATGAACCGGAAATCGCCTCGCCCCAGAAAAAGGGGATCGAGGTATCCCTCATCCGCCGTTTCTTTTCGGACCAGCTGAATTATATCAACATCGCCAAAAACTATATGGACATGGATGATTTTTATCACCTGCTCCAGAAAATCATCTATACCGCCGAAAGCCACGGCAAACTGGGAGGCAAAAGCGCCGGGCTGTATCTGGCCGCCCATATCCTGCAGAAGAAGGCCAAGGAACTGGATCTGTTGCAGAACGTCAAGGTCCCCAAGACGTGGCATATTACCTCCGATATTCTGCTCCATTTCATGCACTACAACAATTTTGATGAGGTCGTCGAGCAGAAGTACAAAGAGATCAACCAGGTACGGCTGGAATACCCGCACGTGGTTCAGGCGTTCAAAAGCGCCCGTTTCCCGCCGGATATCGCCAAGGGATTGTCGGTGGCCTTGGATGATTTCGGAGACAAACCGTTGATTGTCCGGAGTTCGAGTCTCCTTGAAGACCGGGCCGGGGCGGCTTTTTCGGGGAAATACAAGAGTTTGTTTCTGGCCAACCGCGGGGGGAAGCAACAACGGCTGGAAGCGCTCATGGATGCCATCGCCGAGGTCTATGCCTCCACTTTTTCGGCGGACCCGATCGAGTACCGGGCCGAACGGGGGCTATTGGATTTCGGCGAGGAAATGGGGATTATCATCCAGGAGGTTGTCGGCAGCCGGGTCGGGCGGTATTTCCTGCCCACCTATGCCGGGGTCGCGTTCAGCAACAACGAATTCTCCTGGTCCCCCCGGATCAAGCGCAAAGACGGCCTCATCCGGCTGGTCCCCGGCTTGGGGACCCGGGCGGTGGACCGGCTCAGCGATGACTACCCGGTCCTGGTGGCGCCGGGTCAGCCGCGCCTGAAAGTGAACATCACTCCCGATGAGGTGGCCCGGTATTCGCCCAAGAAGATCGATGTCATCAACCTGGAGACCAACAGCTTCGAGAGCGTGGAAATCGGGCGGTTCCTGCGCGAAGTCGGGTACGATTTGCCGGGGGTGAACCAGATCGTGTCGATCTGGGAGGATGACCATATCCGGCGGCCGATGGGACTGAATATCGACTTCGAACACGACAGCCTGGTGGCCAACTTCGGCGGACTGATCGATCACACCTCGTTCGTCAAGCAGATGCATCTGATTCTTACCACCCTGGAACAGACCCTGGGGGTGCCGGTGGATATCGAATTCGCCTCCGACGGCCGCGACTTTTATCTGTTGCAGTGCCGTCCCCAGAGTTATTCCGAACAGAGCAAACCGGCGCCGATTCCGAAGGATATTCCCGTCGACCGGGTCGTTTTCACCGCCCGGCGCTATGTTTCCAACGGCCGCGTCCCGGACATCTCCCACATCGTCTATGTCGACCCGGAGCGATATGCCGCGCTGGATAGCCGGGAGGAATTACTGGCAGTCGGCCATGCGGTTGGTCATCTCAATACCATTTTGCCCAAACGCCAGTTCATTCTCATGGGACCGGGGCGATGGGGCAGCCGCGGGGACATCAAGCTGGGCGTCAGCGTCACCTATGCCGACATCAACAACACGGCGGTCCTGATCGAAATCGCCCGCAAGAAGGGCAATTACCTGCCCGACCTTTCGTTCGGGACTCATTTCTTCCAGGATTTGGTGGAAGCCAACATCCGTTATCTGCCCTTATATCCGGACGACAGCAACGTGGTGTTCAACGACCGGTTTTTGACCGAGTCACCCAATATCCTGTCACAGGTGGCGCCGGAATTCGCCGCCGTGGCCGAGACCGTCCGGCTGATCGATGTTCCCCAAGCCACCGGCGGTATGGTGTTGCGGATTCTGATGAATGCGGAGATGGAACAGGCGGTCGGTCACCTGGCCCCGCCGCAAGTGGAAATCGAGGCGCCCCCGGTGACGATTGAGGTCCCGGGGCAGCGGAAAGATGAGTACTGGCGCTGGCGCTTTTCGGTGGTCGAGCGAATCGCGTCCGAACTGGACGGGGAACGGTTCGGGGTCGCCGGGCTCTATGTATTCGGCAGCACCAAAAACGCAACCGCCGGACCCGGCAGCGATATCGACCTGATTGTCCATTTCCGGGGAACCCCCGCCCAACAGACGCAGTTGCTACATTGGTTGGAGGGGTGGAGCCTCTGTCTGGCCGAAATGAACTACATCCGAACCGGGTATCGTTCGGGCGGACTGCTGGATGTCCATATCGTGACCGATGATGATATCGCCAACCGGACCAGCTTCGCGGGCAAAATCGGGGCGATGACCGATGCCGCCCGGCCGTTGACCATGAAAAGGCGCCCGGAATAGGCCGGGAGGTTCGGGAAAGCCTGGCAAACTGGGGAAAAATCTGCCGATAATAGACACGATGGACTTGACAAGCGACGACGGGGCATTATATTGAGTCGCTTTTGGAGCCATTGGCTCTGTTTTTTGTAATAGACATAGAGTTCACTCCCCTGTAGCTCAGTGGTAGAGCAGCTGACTGTTAATCAGCGGGTCGCTGGTTCAAGCCCAGCCGGGGGAGCTTTTTTATTGTTTTGAGTCCTTCGACGATCAAATCGAAGGGCTTTTTGTATGTGGGATAAAGAGTTAGGTCGTCGATAGTACAGTTCGAAAGTACGCAATTCAGCAAACGCCGCTTTTCTGAGAAGTCTTGTCTAACGTATTGCGAATACGCACATTGGGCGAGTTCCAAGATTTCCATCCCTTGTTCAAGGTAATTCCGGTTCGCCCTCTGCAAGCATTCGATTTGGACTCTCACCGCATCCTGTTCCGATCTCCATCTTACTGACACGTCGCGCCAGTACGCTTCGTCGATTACGCCGTCAAGCCGATCTTCATAAGCCTTGTCGATTCGGCATTGCAGGTCGCCATGCCTACGATTGAGCCGCTTGAGTTCGGCTTCTCTATACGCTTTTTCCTCGCCATGGCTTTCTCTCAATGCCTGCATTATCCAATTGACGATCTTATCGTCAATCTGTATGGCGTTCAATACGGCCGCAAGTTTCTCGTCCAGGATTTCCTCCCTAACGTATTGTTGGCCGCATTTCCCTCTGCTGCCGGTACAGCGATAGTAGACATATCGGCCCTTGTGTTTTTCCGCGGTCATTTGACAACCACATTTGGCACATCGTAACAGGCCAGTGAACGCAAATTGAAGCCTATGAGATTTCGATTTGTATCCATTGTGTAGGACCGCTTGAACTTTTTCGAATAGTTCACGAGTGATAAGCGGGTCATGGGTTCCCTGGTAATGACGCCCTTTCCATATAAAATCACCATAGTAGAAGGGGTTCCTCAAAATCATTTCGACTGTGCTTTTGGCAAGTCTTTTTCCAGATCGCGTTTTCAAACCAGCCGAATCTATCGCGTCTCGGACCGAGGATAGCGAATAGTTGCCGGAGGCATAAAGCTCGAAAAGCCTTCGGACCAATAAGGCCTTCTCCGCGTCGATTTCCACCAAGTGGGTGGTCTTGTTATTGACATATCCCAACGGCGCTTGATTGGGCCACTTCCCCTGTTCTGCTTTCTCCCGCATTCCCTTTTTAACTTCTTCGGACAGATTATCAATGTAGTTCTTGGCCATTAATAATTTGATGCCATGAATGAACTTGGCATGCGACAGACTATCGTTGTTGATGATTTCGCCTTCCTTTACCAGATGAATTTCGATTTTCAATTCCTCCAGAAGCAGGAAGTCTCGAAAATTGCGGTAGAGGCGGTCGGTCTTCTCAACGAGGATGATTTTGACATCAGGGTGCACCCGCAGGAACTCAACCATCTTACCGAATTGGGTCCGTCCTGCCGTCTTTGCCGTCTCGACATCGGTGAACTCATGGACTGTCTTGAATCCATGCTTGGCGGCATAGTCCCCCAACAGCTTTTGTTGGGCCGGAATGGAGAAACCTTCCTTCTCCTGTTCCTTGGAGGACACCCGGGCGTAAACCACGCATTTCATCTCTTGTGTTCCTTTGAGGATAACAGTTTCTGGATATGGTACCGTTGGATTTTATTCGGGAGAGTGTGACCATTAAACCAGCGGTTCACGGTCACGAAAGTGACCCCCAGAATCTTCGCCAGTTTTTCCTGGCTTATCCGGTGCTCCAGCCGGTAATCATCCAGTGCCTTGATCAGCTTATCCATATACTCCTATGTAATAATATATCATCCGTCCCTTGCTGTCAAGTCTTTTCTAATTGCGAAAGCAGGCGCTTCACTTCGTTTAGGAGAGGTGGTTGCGGAAATTTGGACAATTGATTAAGGTGGAGAAGAGAGCTATCCAGGAGGAATATGGACATGAAGAAGCGACGGGTCTTTTCTGCCGAGTTCAAGGCCCGGGTGGCGCTTGAGGCGGTCACCGGGGCCCA
>JAAZOE010000360.1 GCA_012797915.1 Candidatus Zixiibacteriota bacterium
CCAGACCCGTCCGCGGCCCAGCGAATCGACCCGCTCGGCCGACAGGTGCCGTGAGTCGGCCACCAGCGAAACGAAATGCCGGTAGAAGGCATCGATGTGCCGCCTGACGCTTTCCCGCTGCTGGGAGGTAAACGGCTCGCTCAGCGAATACATCGCCGCGTTGCGTCCGCGGCAGAAGGTCTCGCTGTAGATGTCCAGCTTGTCGTACAACCCGGTCAGGTTGGCCTTGCCGGCGTAGATGCCGATCGAACCGGTAATGGTATTGCGGTCGACCAAGACGGGACAGCCGACCGTGCTCATGTAATACCCGCCGGAGGCGGCCACATCCCCCATCGAGATGACCAGCGGCTTCTCCTTGGCCAGCCGTTCGACCTCGTGGCGCAGGAGATCGGAGGCGATGGCCTCCCCGCCGGGAGAATTGATGCGCAGGACGGCGGCGCCGACGGTCGGATCACGGCGGACCCGGTCGATCTCCCCCAGAAGCTCATCTTCTCCCACCCGGACGCCCGATCCCCCATAGCTGATCTCGCCATCGGCCACAATCACCGCCACCGCCGGGAAGGGCGCCCAGCGGTCCTTCAGCGTTGTTTGGGACCGATACTCCGGCAGTCCCACCAGCACCCGGCCCGGCCGCCGTTTGCCGCCGGTGAACGATTCCTGAAGTTCATGATAATAGCAGCTGCGGTCGATCAACCCCGCCTGGCAGGCCTCGGCCGACGTCAGCGGGGCGGCATCGATGAGGGTCTTGACTGAATCGGCGGCCAGTCTGCGGCCGGAGGCGACGGCCTCGACCAGAGTGGCATATAGGTCATCAAGGAGACGATTGGTTTGTTCCCGGTTGGCCGGGCTGGGCTGGTCGAGATAATATCCCTCGGGCGCGGTTTTGTAATCGCCGATCCGCTCCACTTCCGCCTCGACGCCGATTTTGGCCAAAAATCCTTTATAGGATTTCAGCTCGGCCCGCAGGCCAACCAGTTGGACCCCCGAGACTGGCGGGACGAAGATGCTGTCGGCCCCGGCGGCGACGTAATAACTCAGGTTGTCGGCATCGTCCAGAAACGCGACCACCGGCTTGCCCCGGTTGCGGAAGGCGGCGATCGCCTCGGCCAGCTCCTCGGCCTTCCCCAGGCCGCACCGGAGCGAACCGATATGGAGCAGCATGTTTTCGACGGCATCATCTTCGGCCGCCCGGGAGATGCCGTCGAGGTAGTCAAAAAAACGAAGCGGTTTGACCCCAAAAACCGGAATCTTCGGGTTTTCCGGCAGGTCGCCGTCGAGCCGCACCAGCAGGGTTTTCTTGCGGGCGGGGATAACCGACGGCTGGCTTCCCTTGACTTGCCCGACATAGGAGGTCCCGTAGAGACTGCGCCGGTCGCGATCGAAATAATGGTAGTGGCCGACATAAGCCGATCCGAGATTGATGCGAAAGCCGAACTGGAAGCGGGAGTGATTGGTGACGTCGGCGTAGAGGTAGATGCCGGGTGTCGGCCGGACCTCCACGCCGGTGCGGAAGTCGGCCCGGTTGAGGCTTTCCTTGCTGGTCATATCGACATCGAAGGTCGCCGTGACCATATCTTCGTACAGGCGATAGGCGGCGCCATAGACGAAGCGGATATCGCTGCGGACCCCGTTGATCCGGCCCCGGTTAAGATTCTCGATCCGGGCGCCCAAGGCAAAACGGGTGTCGGCCCGGGAGAGGAACCCGATCGTCCAGAGGTGACGATGATGGAGATACCCGGGACCGTTCTTGATATACCGATAGGAAAGACCGAGACGGTTACGCTGTCCGCCGCCGAAGGCGAACAGGTATTCATCCAGGTCGCGGCGGTCATTGCCGACGACATGGCGATAGGCGGCGCCGAAAGCGCGCCAGTTGGCGGCCGTGCCGTAATCCCGGATCAGCCGGTCATTCCTCTGGGTGAACATCAGCATGCTGCCGGCCTGGACCGTCGGGGTCGCCGCCGGGTTGATCCAGAACGAGGCCGATCCCGTCACCGATGCCACCGGCTGATAGAAAAACAGCTCTTCGGGCAGAATTACTTCCCCACCGTACACCGCGGCGGCCAACGCCAGCCAGACCAGCGCCGCCGGGAACATCCCTGTTGCCACACGCATCATGACTTGCGCCCTCCTTTGGCGCGTTATCGATCGGGACCGTTGATGATGATATCGCCATCGCCGGTGGTCGTTACCCGCACTTCGGCCGTCTGGTCGCCGGTGACGAACTCCAGGCGGTTGTCGTACACGACAGTCGGCTCCATGGTCATATGCTCGGCTACCGTCTTGCCGCCGTCGGCCTCGCGGCAGACGAAGCGGGCATCCACCCGCCCGAGGATATCCAGGGTCACCGGCCCGTATTCATTGGTGATCCGCAGTTTGCCGGCGGTCAGGGAATCGAACGACAGGGCCACCGGACCTGAGACGTTTTTAACCCGGTTCCGCCCGCCGGTGAGGAACAGCTGGCGGGCGACGATTCGGTCGTAACTGGTGCGCAGGTCGAGTCCCCCGCGATAGCGCGTGATGTCGACCTCGCCGTTGTCGTTGCTGATGAGCCCGGTTTCCTCGCCGGTGTCGATATCTTCCATGGTGATGTCGCTGTAGCGGTTGACCAAGACTACCTTTCCGCGGAGCCCTTTGACCGCCAGGGGCCGGTTGGATACCTTGATCTCGGTCGCGCCGTCGACGTTCTCCACGCTGACTTTGCTCAACGATTCGTTGACGACGAATTCGCTGAAGGGCCCGACGGCGGCGATGTCGAAATAGGCCGTCGCGATCTTGATGGCGCATTTTTCCGGAACGGCGATCTGCAGCTCCAACCGGGCGGAGTTGCCCGTGCCCGACCAGGGGGCCTTGGCCGGCGCCCTGAGATCAATGGTCAAACCATCGGGGGCAGTGACGACCTCCACGGAGATGAGATGGGCATACGATTCCGCCTCCTGACGATCCGGGGCTTTCAGGAGTTTGCGACAGGCCACCCGGCACTCCCGCCCGTCGGCAGTGATGGTGAGACTCCCGGCCAGCGAGGCCACGCCGGTGATGGTTACCGTCTGACCGCTTTTCAGAGCCGCGGTTTGTTCCAGGCGGTTGCCGACGAAGACTCCGTCCCGGTCGCGGGTCAACGGTTCCGCCGCATGGGATGCGCCATACGCCGTCAGCAGCATGATCCCGATCAGCAGCCGTGTCATCATGATGGTATCCTTTCCGCCGATGACAGCCAAAACATCAGGATGGCCCCGGCCACGGCGACGTTCAACGACTCCGTACCGGCGGTCATCGGGATACGAACATGAACATCCGCGGCCCGGCGCACGGCCGGATCGGCGCCGAAGGCCTCCGACCCGACCATCAGGGCCGCCCGGTCGGGTATACGCAGGTCGGCGGTTAATGGTTGCCCCGCGATATCGGCATCATAGAGCGTATACCCCATCCGTTTCACCCAGGCGGCCGCCTCCCCGGCGTCGGCCCCGGCGATGATGGTCGAGGTGAAAATCGCCCCCATGGTGGCGCGGATTGTCTTGGGACCGAACGCCTCGGCCGATCCGGCCGTAGTGATAACCAGATCGAACCCGAAGGCCGATCCCGCCCGTATCAATGTTCCCAGGTTTCCCGGATCGGCAATTCGGTCGCAGAGCAGAACCCATCGATGTTTCCGGGCCAAGGCGTCGGTCAGATGGGTTTGCGGGGTATCGAACACGGCCACGATTCCCTGCCCGGTTTCGGCGTCTCCCAGCCGGCTGCACTCGCGGACGGAAATCGAGGCGGTGGCCACCCCCCGCTTGCCGAAATCGCGGACCAGCGCCTGACCACGCGGGGAAAGCTCCGAGGGGGCGTAGTAGACCACCCGGGGCCGTCGCCCGGCCGCCAGCGCCGCCTC
>JAAZOE010000361.1 GCA_012797915.1 Candidatus Zixiibacteriota bacterium
GGGCCCCGGTGACCGCCTCAAGCGCCACCCGGGCCTTGAACTCGGCAGAAAAGACCCGTCGCTTCTTCATGTCCATATTCCTCCTGGATAGCTCTCTTCTCCACCTTAATCAATTGTCCAAATTTCCGCAACCACCTCTCTAATACCTGTTTGGCAACCATAATTTCCCTAAGATTGCTCCAAATTCTTGGAGGGACAAGCAACACAAGGGGAAGTAATGCATCGCCGTGCCAAGTTGCGAGTTATCAAATCCACCAATTTTAACTCGGAGTATCAAATGGATGTTTATCGTGCTCTAATGGCGCATAGAATCCATCAGGATGAGTTGCTCTGGAGCCGTGTCCAGACATTAATCGCGGTACAAGGGGCCATCCTCACGGGAAGTTACCTAGTCCGGTCGTATTGGCTAGGTCCGCTTATTGCTTTTGCGGGGGCTCTATTGACTTCGTTTATCGGGCTTCTCCTGTGCTGGGACGACCAAGATCAGAAGGTCAACCAGAGTTTGATGGATGAATTGGCGAAAGAGTGGGCGGTCGGTTCCAGCAAAACGTATCCCGGTCTTCCTGACTTAGATGGCCTCTATATTCGTTTCACGGCCCGCCCAGTTGGTCTTAGACATATTTTGGGTGGCAGACGCATAATCCATGTCGTGGTAGTCGGGTTGATAGGCGTTGATCTTATGATGGGCTTGCTATATTGCGTTTGCCCGTGTGCCTTTCCGTCACCGCACTAATAAATTGACTGGATAAGTGGTGCAATTGGGTCGGCGTATCACAATGTGTCTGGAGCAGGCGGATAAAAGTGAAACCCCACGCCATAATAAACTCTCAATCCACGCGGTCGGGGTTGGCCCATTGGAAACGGGGCAGGCCATCCGCGATATCAAACAACGATGAGAACCCCAACCGCTTAGCCGCCCACAACTTTCTGGAAATGTGCCGGGTCGGTCGCACCCTCGGTGTTCAAAAGCAGGACTCGGGTATCGCCTCCGATACCCAGCCGCCGGCGGGCCTCGGCCAGGGCGTCGCCGGCCATCAACGCCATGAATCCCGCCAATCCGGCCGATCCCGATTCGCCGGAGATGATGCGGCTGTCTTCGCCCGAAGGATGATAATATCTACGCATCGCCTTCACCGCCCAGTCATCGGTTATCGCCAGGAACAGGTCGAGGCCATCGCGGATCATCGGCCAGGCGGCCAGCGACGGCGTGCCGCAGTTAAGCCCGGCCATGATGGTTTCGGCATTCCCGCGTGCGGCCGTCATCCGGCCGCCGCCAAGAGCAATCGAATCATGCAGACAGGCCGCGGCCGTCGGCTCGACAGAGATCAAGGTCGGACGGCTCATCCCATACCGGTGAACATAGTACCAGACCGCCGCGGCGGCCAGACTTCCCACCCCCGATTGGATGAAGACCAGATCGACGCCGGGAATGTCGGGCTGATGAATCGGTCCCTCCATCTCGTCGAACAGGGTCAGGTACCCGGCCATGATGTACCCGGGGATCGACAGGTATCCGCCGTATCCGGTGTCGGCAATCACCTGCCAGCCGTTGTGCGAGGCTTCCTCCGCCGCATGCCGGACGGTGTCGTCATATGACCCATCAACGATATGAACCTCCGCCCCTTCCGCCTCGATATTCCTGATTCGAGCCGCCACCGTCCCCTGCGGCATGAAGATGACCGCCCGTTGGTGAAACCGCCGCGCGGTCCAGGCCACCGCCCGGCCGTGATTGCCATCGGTGGCGGTGCAGAAAACGAACCGTCCGGGATATTTCCCGGCCAGAAGATCGCGGACAAACCCGGCCATGTCCTCATGAGCGGCCAGACGGCCCCGCAGGAAATGATAGATGGCGTACGACGCCCCCAGGACCTTGAACGCCGCCAGATCAAACCGACAGGACTCATCCTTGACCAGGATTTCCCCGACCCCCAGCGACGGGGCCAGGGCGGGAAGGGAGATCAGCGGGGTCGGCCGGTATCCCGGAAGCAGGGAATGAAACGCCCGGATATCCTCGTTGCCAAACGGGGCGAAAACCGGGTCATTCCAGCCGGGCGACTCCCGGCGATATGGATTAAAAACAAACGTGTCCATCGACCGCCCTGTCGGATAAAACCTTACGGCTGGCGGGCGGTTTGCCAACCGCCCGCCTTCTATAGCGATACAGTATACCAAAATCTCGCGGCGGCCGAAACGATTTGAGCTTTTTTCGACCAATTGGTCGAAAAAAGCTCAAATCGTTTCGGCCGCCGCGAGATTTTGGTATA
>JAAZOE010000362.1 GCA_012797915.1 Candidatus Zixiibacteriota bacterium
AGATTCCTCAGATTCGGGCGCTGACGGCTTCGCAGGTGAAGGATGCGGCGGCGAAGTATTTCGACACGGTCAACTACGTCCTGGCCACCGCCGGAAAAGTGTAGATAGATATCGGGCGAGATAACCCCTCGCCCCAAAACCCACTCCGGATATTCTGTCGGTCCCGCCGAACGAATCCCGCCGGATGGCTACAAATTATCGTCGTTAAAACCGATTGACCATTGCCGCCGCCCCGTTATATTACTATTAATTGAACGCCATTCGAGCGTACTCGTCATGTGAGGCAAAGCCATACAATCATCCGGGAGGGTTTGATGAAGCGGACCGGGTACATTTTCGTTTTCATTGCCTTATTGTCATTTGGCTTTTCGATTCCCTTGGCCGCCAGGGCGCTGTTCCAGCCGCGGGCTACAGCAGGGGAGACTGATACCTTGGCGAGCGATTCCCCTGACAAAGGCATTTCCTATTACTATAAATTCCCAAAGCATTACTTCATGTTTTCAACCGGCGAGATCAGAGCTGGCTTCGAAAATTGCGGACGATTCGGGGATGGTCTGATATATTACGATGACTACCCTTCCTATGAAACACCTGAAGGAAGCCATATTGAGTATCTTTGGACAGGTGCCATCTGGGTCGGCGGGGTGGTCAACGGTGACACGCTAGTATCGGTCGGCGTGGATGGATGGTTTATGGGCGAGGAATTCTTCCCTGTGGTAACCGGTTATGAGAGTGATAACTATTCCGGCGGTCGGTCCATTTGGACGCTGTTCACCGATACGATTACCGACCCCCATTTCACCGGCACCGACCCAAATGAATCCAGGCCACATGTGCCATTGAATCTGCGAATTGCCAATCGAGCTTACGCTTGGCCGGGAGAACCAAACGACGGTGTCATTGTCTATGATATGGTCATGACGAATATGGGCGATCAACCCATCCAACAGGGGTATGTCGGACTATACTTCGACAATGACGTTTGCCATATCAGTTATGAGGCCACCGGGTATGATGATGATCTCACCGGATCGCTTCGGCAATCTGGACTCGCATACGCCATCGATAACGATGGTGATCCGGTATCTGGTCAATTCATTGGGACCAGCCCGACCAAAACGATGGCCTTCAAATTCCTACAAACATCGTTCAACGCAGTGGATACCAGCTACAACTGGTGGATCCCCAATTATAACTTGGAATACGATTTTGGGCCGATGCCTGTCGATGAATATGGCAATTTGCAATGCAGTTTCAATGGTCATTTTGGCTTTCCCCAGGGTGATGGAGGCAAGTACTGCATGATGAGCCACGCCGGATGGGACTATGATCAGATATTCACCGACACGATTCCGGGTTGGGCGCCCCCTACAAATGCGGATTACGCACACAATCTGGCCCACGGGTATGATACACGGTTTTTGATGTCCATCGGACCATTTGACCTTTTGCCTGACTCCAGCTTGCGCGTTCTTTTCACCACGGTTACCGGTGAATCGGTTCACCAGGTGCCGGATAACCTGGCCAATCTGCCGGATAATCCCGCTCAGTACCTGGCCAATTTGAATTTCTCCGACGTCATCGCCAATGCCGCTGTCGCAGATTTGCTGGGAGCGACATTGGTCGATCCGAACCTCCCCGTGACCGGGTTGTACGTTCAATACGACAGTATCGATTCCACCGTGGTCGAATGGGACCCGTATGGGTTTCCCGGGGTTGAAGGATATAATCTGTACCTTTATGAAGTACCTGAAGATGACATGCCGTATCCCGGTGTTTTGCCTCCGTGGATAACGCCACCTATAAGCACTCCGACTGCCCAAGTTGGCCAGATTTATCGGTACCCGTTTTCCAGTTTACAGCCGCATCACTTCTATCTCGTCTGCGCCGCCAATCGTTTGCCGTCCGATGAAGGCGCCATGTGCGATCCGGTCGCGTTTCAGGCGGGAGGCCGTCCGCCGGCTCCGATAATCGATAACGAGTTTATCTTCATCGAGCAGGCGAAAGGGTATCCGATAACCCTAACCTGGGGTGAGCCGGCCGGGATACACGTGGATCATTACAACATCTACAAATTCGCCGATCCGCAGGCGGCCAAGGCGAAGTATTATCCCCGTTACGACACCGGGCAGTTTTTGGATTCCGCGGTGGCCGCCGACAGCTTCCTGATAGGCGGCCAGCAATACTATTATTATGCCATGACGCCCTATGCACAGGTCGATTCGGGCTTGAGCGAATTTTCCGAGATAACCGACGATTCGGTTGTGTATGTGGTAACGGCGGTAGATACGGCTGGAATGGAATCGTCGTTCTCCAAAGGCATCACGATACTGGTCGTGCCACCGGCGACCAAAGATATGGTGGTTGTCACTTTCAGCAGAAGAGGAAATGGCAATTATATGATACGGGACTCGGTTATCGCCTTTTACAACCGGGTTTTACAGGGTTTCGATTATGACTTTTATATGTTCTATGACAGTTCTCGTGTGCATTTCGATTCGTTGGGAAGATATACCATAGATCCCCTCTGGTGGTACTATCTCTTGAATTATGAACTAGTAATATTCGACGATGGTCTCCAGGAAGGACCTCCTCAGGAGTGGTATCCGGAGGCACAAGGTGAATCGGTGACCGGTATTACGAAATGCATCCTGTCGGGCAGAAAGGTGGCCTATTTTGGGTCCTTCAGGAGGCTACTTAACTTTTCATTGAACAATTGGGAACCAGAATATATACCTATGGACCACCCTTTCACCGGACGATTTTTTGGGACTGATTCTCTATTCCGAATGCGGATAGAAGAGTATGGTCCGGTGGAGTATGGTACGCGGGATACACTTGTGGGGATGATCGGAGTCGACGGCTCCAATAGCGTTATCCCCGATATAGGATACGATTCCTTGCGAAACGCATATCATGCGTCGATGGATATAATTTGGCCTACTGGTACCGCGGTGGCCCCCTCCGTGTTCGTGGTCAATCAAAAAGGGCGGACGATCCAACGGCTGCAATCGAAATATCCGGAAACATCACTGGTGAACTGGCTTCCTGCCGGGGTCAAGACCGAAACTGAGGGCGGAACGACCTACCTCTTCGGCTATCACCTGTGGTACATGGAGGAAACCGGCGCCCGAGAGTTGATTGACTACATGATGAACGATGTTGCCCCCGTATCGGTGGCGGCGACGTTGCCTATTCCCGATACCCTGTTCGCTTTCTATGCGAACGCCCTCGACACGATTCCGGGGACGATCTGTGTCGCCTACGATAACGACGTCTACAATATGGATGATATCGATGTGTCGACGGTCAGAATCAATGAAACCCTGACTACCCGGCTGTCCGGCCCCATAGTCAATCCTGGGAATATCGACGGCGAGGCGCTGCAACTGACCATCGACCTGCGGCCGTTTGTCGCCGGGTACGGCGTGGCCTGGGATACGACGGTGCAAGCTTATACCGTCACCGGAGCGTTGACCGACGGGACCCCGTTGGCGCTTCAGGGCAATTTCATTCTTGTCGGGCATATCTCCGGCGATGCCAACGGCGACCAGACGGTCACGATCGGCGACGCGGTGTTCGTGGTCAATTACGTTTTCCGGGACGGCCCGGCGCCGTCGCTGGAGGCCGCGGCCGACGCCAACGCCGACGGCAAGGTCGATCTGGGGGATGCAGTATGCCTGGTGAATTTCATTTTCCGCGGGGGGGCCAGGCCACAACACCCGTAGAAAAGCGCGATAAACCGGTTTGGCGCGGGACGAATTTTTAATCAATCCCCGGAGGATACGTCTCCTCCGGGGATTCATTTATGCCCCGTTTTTGAGCAATCATATCCCGGAAAACCCATGGCGGCAAAAGCGGTAATTCCACACTTTCGGCAGGGGAAACCGGGCCGACTTCCCGGTTGACTTGGGGGTTGGATTGTGGCATACTACCGGCTTGGAGAACACGTTTTATGCCGGAACTGTATATCGTTGAATTCAAGGGGCACCGGCGGGGGTACTACGTCAATACCTACCACCATGCCCTCACCGTCGGCGAAAACGTCATCGTCGAGGCCGAACGGGGCGAGGATATGGGGTATCTGTCCAAGGCCGTGCCGGACGAAATGCATCCGGAACTGGAAGATAAGCCTCTGTCGATCCTGCGGCGGGCCACTCCGGCCGACCGGGATATCCGGACCTCCAACGCCGAGGCGGAAAAGGCGGCGGTCAAACGGTGCGAACAGCTGGTGGCCAAGCACGGCCTGCCGATGAAGCTGATCGACGCCGAATACCAGCACGACCGCAACAAGCTGACCTTCTATTTCGTCTCCGATCAGCGGGTCGACTTTCGGGCGCTGGTCCGCGACCTGGCGGCCATCTACCGCACCCGGATCGAACTGCGGCAAATCGGCGTACGCGACGCCGCCCGGCGAATCGGCGGATTCGGCGTCTGCGGCCTGACCCAGTGCTGCGTGACCCACCTCTGGGCGTTCGACCCGATCTCGACCCAGTTCGCCCGCGAACAGAACCTGTCGCTCAATCCCTCCAAGATTTCCGGCAACTGCGGGCGGTTGCTCTGCTGTCTCAACTACGAAAAGGAACATTATCGCGAAGCGCTGGCCAATTTCCCGCCCCAGGGTGAGAAATATATCACCGAGAAAGGGGAAGGGACCATCGAAATGGTCAACGTGTTTTCCAATTACATGGTCGTGGTGCACCCCGACGGCGAAAGCGAGAAGGTGACCCTGACCGATATCAAGAAGCAGGAACGCCAGAACCAGTCGTTCTTCAAGAATTGGCGCACCAGGAAAGAGGCCGAACCCGATGACCGTGTTGAATAACTTCTTCGTGACCACCCCGATCTATTACGTCAATGACAAGCCGCATATCGGACACGCCTACACCTCCATCGCGGCCGACGTGCTGACCCGATACCATCGCCTGGCCGGACGGGATTCGTTCTTCCTGACCGGGACCGATGAGCACGGCACCAAAATCGCCGAATCGGCGGCGGCGGCCGGAAAAACCCCGCAGGCGCTGTGCGATGAAGTGGTGGAGCAGTTCAAGGAGACCTGGAAGGCGCTGGGGATCGGTAACGACTATTTCGTCCGCACCACCGATGCCCGTCATGTGGCGGCGGTGCAAAAACTTCTGACCGTGCTTAAGGGGGCGGCGGCCCCGGATGGCCGGGAGGCCGTTTATCCGGGCGTGTACGAGGGTCTGTACTGCACCGGGTGCGAAAAATTCATCGCCGAAAACGACCTGGTCGACGGGATGTGTCCGGACCACAAGAAGCCGCCGCAATTGCTGAAGGAAAAGAACTACTTTTTCCGCCTGCAACCATACCTGCCGATTCTCAAGGGGATGGTCGAGAAGAACGAGCTGGTGATTCTGCCGGATGAGCGTCGGCGCGAAGTGCTGGGACTTCTGACCACCGGCTTGCCCGATTTTTCCATCTCGCGGGAATCGGAAAAATGGGGGATACCCTTGCCGTTCGACCCGGCCCAGACAGCCTATGTCTGGATCGATGCTCTGCCCAATTACATTTCGGCCGTCGGCTACGGCGATGACCCACAGCAGTTCGACCGCTGGTGGAATCGGGCCGAGGTGGTGCACCTGATGGCCAAGGATATCCTCAAGTTCCACACCATCTATTGGCCGGCGATGCTCATGGCGGCGGGGATCAAACTTCCCGACCGGATTTTTATCCACGGGTTTTTCACGGTCAATGGCGAGAAGATGGGCAAGTCGATGGGGAACATGATTGACCCCCGGAAAATGGTCGCCATCTACGGCCGCGACGCCACCCGGTATCTGCTTCTGAGTCAGTATCCTTTCGGGGTCGACGGCGACGTCAAGGAAAAGGAATTCGCCGCCAAATACAATTCCGATCTGGCCAATGATCTGGGGAACCTGGTCTCGCGCGTGGCCAAGATGATGATTCAGTATTGCGACGGCAAGGTTCCGGCGCCGTGCGCGGATATCCCGGGGCAGAAGGAAATGATGGAGATCGCCGTCGATCTGCCGGACGCCGTCTATAATCATGTCTGTCATTTCCGCCTGACCGAGGCGTTTGCCGCGGCCATGAACCTGGTTCGGGGGACCAATAAATTCCTGGAAGACTCCGCGCCATGGAAACTGGCCAAGGCAGGCAAGACCGAACAGGTCGGCGGCGTGCTGTACACGGCGGGAGAATTGTTGCGGATCGCCGCCATCCTGCTGTATCCGATCATGCCGGAGAAGGTCCGGGAGATCCGGTCGGTCTTCGACCTGCAAGACGAGAACCTCACGCTGGATTCCGCCCGGACTTGGTTCAATCTTCCGGTTGGCAACCGGATTGCGCTGAAGGATTCGATTTTCCCGCGTCTGGACCCGAAAACGATTCCGCTGCTGGTGCCGCCGAAGGCGGAACCGGTCGCGGTCGACCTGGTGAGCTTCGAGGATTTCGGCAAGGTATGCCTGCGCGTCGCGAAAGTTATCGCCGCCGAACGGGTGCCCAAAGCCGACAAGTTGTTGAAACTGCAGATCGATCTGGGCAGCGAGAAACGGCAGATTATCGCCGGGATTGCCCAGCAATACCCGCCGGAGGAAATGGTCGGCAAAAATATCATTGTGGTGGCCAATCTTCAGCCGGCCACGATCCGGGGCATCGAATCGCGCGGGATGCTGCTGGCGGCCAAAAGCGAGGGGATCCTGCGACTGTTGACGGTCGACGGCGATATCCCTCCGGGATCGTCGATCGGATAGCCGGCCGGTCGGACCATGATCGACACCCATTGCCATATCGATTTCCGCGATTTCGACCGCGATCGCGCCGAGGTTATCGCCGATGCGGTCGCCTGCGGGGTGGACCGGCTGATTAATATCGGCGCTGATATCGAATCGAGCCGACGGTCGCTGCATCTGGCCGAGACGCATGACAACATCTTTTGCACCGTTGGCGTCCATCCGCACGACAGCAAAACCCTGACGCCGGAATTTTTGAAAGAAATGGAGGCCATGGCCGCCTCGCGCAAGGTGGTCGGCATCGGCGAAATCGGCCTCGACTATTACCGCAACCTGTCGCCGCACGACATTCAAAAGAAGGCGTTTATCCAGCAACTCGATCTGGCGGCGGCTTTGCATCGGCCGGTGGTCATCCATGTCCGCGAGGCGATGGATGACGCTCTGCAGATCATCCAAGGGTATGCCGGGAAAATGCGCGGGGTGTTTCATTGTTTTCCCGGCACGACCGAACAGGCCAAGCGGCTGGCGGGGATCGGCTTCTTGATTTCGGTCAACGGCGTGCTGACCTACAAAAACTCGCGCATGGCCAAAGTCGCTCAGGAGGTCGACCTGGAGATGGTGCTCATCGAGACGGATTGTCCGTATCTGACCCCCGAGCCACATCGCGGCCAGCGCAACACCCCGGCCTATGTCCGTTTCGTGTGCCATAAATTGGCCGAAATCCGCCGGATGGACGTTGCCGACATCGACAAAATCACCACCCGCAACGCCGAGAAGCTGTTCCGGCTCGTGGATATGTTCGAATGATGGTCCGGGCCAAAAAATCGCTGGGGCAGCATTTCCTGTCCGACCCGGGGATCGTTTCACAAATCATCGAGGCGTTGGCCCTCCGGTCGGGGGAAACCGTGCTGGAAATCGGACCGGGGCGAGGGGCGTTGACCCATCCCTTGGTCGAATCCGGGGCGGAAGTCATTGCCGTCGAATTGGACCGGGTGCTGGCGCCGGAACTGGCCAGGACATTCGCGGCACGCCCGAATTTCAAGGTGATCGAGGCCGATATTTTGACCATCGATCCGGCCGGTCTCGGTCTGGATCGATTCATATTGCTGGGAAACCTGCCGTACAACATCACCACGCCGATCATCGACTGGATGTTGAAATATCACGAAGGTATCGACCGGGCGGTGCTGATGATGCAGAAAGAAGTGGCCGAACGAATCGCCTCGCCGCCGGGCCGCAAGGCCCGGTCGACTATCTCGGTGATCACCTCGCTCTATTATGACTGCCGGACCGTCTGCGCCGTCCCCCCGCAGTCGTTCACCCCGCCGCCGAATGTCGATTCGACCGTGGTGTCGTTCATCCGCCACGACCGGCAGTATGCCATTGATAATCTGCCGCGATTCGAAAGGATGGTCCGGTTCTGTTTCGCCGGCAAACGGAAAAGCCTGCTGAACAATCTCAACTCCGCGTATCCCATCCGGCGGGAGGAACTGGAAGAGATGGTGATCCGGTTGTTCGGCTCCGGCACGATCCGGGCCGAACAGTTGACGCTGGATGAATTCATCCGGCTGGCACAGGAAATCTTCAGCCGGGTGTGACGGCCGTTGTTCCATCGGTCTGTAAATATATGAATACGGCGAATCGTACAGAGACCGTGATCGTTCCGACCGAGGTTGCCTCGGAGCGGTTGGACCGCTACCTGTCGGCATTGACCGAACTGGAGTTGTCCCGGTCGCAGATTCAACGGCTGATCGACGACGGCTTGATTCTGGTCGACGATAAAGTCGTCCCCAAAAACTATCGCCTGCGGGGAGGGGAAAGCATTGTCATCACCATCCCTCCGCCGGAGGCCCCCGACGCATCACCGGAAAACATCCCGCTGAACATCATCTATGAAGACGACTTCCTGGCGGTGATCGATAAACCGGCCGGCTTGGTGGTTCATCCGGCCCCCGGCAATCCTAGGCATACGCTGGTCAACGCCCTGTTGTATCACCTTAAACAGGTGGTCCCGGATGAAACCGGCCTGCGTCCGGGGATCATCCACCGGCTGGATAAAGACACTTCCGGTCTGCTGGTGGTGGCCAAAGATGAAATCACCGCCCGAAATCTGCGGCAACAACTGGCGGACCGTCAGGTGACCAAGATCTACCGCGCGGTCATCTGCGGTCATATGCCGGAGAGGGACGGGGAGATCGACCTGCCGGTGGGGCGGTCGCTGAAAGACCGCACCAAGATGACGGTCACCCACCTGCATTCGCGAGAGGCGATTACCCGTTACACGGTGGTCAAGTCATACCGGTTGGTCGATCTGGTCGATGTCCATCTAGTGACCGGCCGGACCCATCAAATCCGCGTCCATTTCGCCCACCGGAATCATCCAGTGTTCGGCGACCCGGAATACGGCGGACGGCTCACCTGGCTGAAAGGGATCGATCCGGCCCGGCGGATCGAAGCTCGCAAACTGCTCGACCTGATCGACCGTCAGGCGCTCCATGCCGCCGCGTTGACCTTCATCCACCCGACATCCGGCAAAGAAATGACGTTCACCAGCGACCTGCCCGCAGACATGCAACGTTTGCTGGATTATCTCGATTCCCGGGAAAAGTAAATCGGTGCCCCGAACCGATTATCCAATCTTCTGCAGGACAGGAATGAACCGCCAGGACCGGGGCTCGGTTGAGAACGGCACGGAGGTGTCGAACGCCCCGAAGAGATCGACAATCTTGAATCTACCCGACAATTTAACCAGGGCCTTGAACGTCTGAAACGAACAGCGACGGTATCTATCGGGAAATTCGTACCGGGTGACGCCGTCCGGGGTAGTCACGGTGAACGAGACGACGATATCATCCACCTCGGTCAAGGGGTCATACTGTTGGTTGTCGCCGCCCCAGTTAGTCTCGACGGTGATATCGCCTTTGGTGATTGTCCAGCTTTTTTCGACGATGGTCGTCTCGTCCTCGTAGAAATCGCGCGGATGGGCGGTCTCGATGATCAACACGCCTCGATCGACCAGCAGGTCGGCGGCGCAGTCGAAGAAATCGAGGATATCCTGATTGCTTTCCAGTTGGGCGAAAGATGCCAGCAGGAGATATCCCAGATCGTATTGTTTCCGTGATCGGAACGAGCGCATGTCGCCCTGCATGATTTCCGCCTGAAGCTGTTCCTTGGTGATCAGCCGACGGGCATAGGCGGCCATCTGCGGTTCGAGGTCCAGGCCGTCGGCGATCAGCCGTCGCCGGGCCATCTCCCGGGTGTGGTAGGCGGGTCCACAGGCCAGTTCAATCGCTGAGGTTAACTTTCGCCCCAAGTGTTTCTGGGCCGCTTCGCATAGGAAATCGACCTCGGCCGGGACGTCGCGGTAGCTGAAGGCGATGTCGTAGATTTCCGGCAGGGTGTAGGTTTCGCGGATGCCGGGGTTGCGGATGATTCTAACTTTATTGGGATCCATGGGGTTCGGGCCGCCAAATTTTCAACTGTTGATCGTTTCTGACATAAAGCGGATGCCGCGGATATCCCCGTTTGGTAGTACCAAGGCAGTATAACTCACTGAACATTGTGCGGACCAATTGGGCACGATTCAAATGACCGCCTCGTATTCCCCAGGCGGCAACCGTTTTCGCGGCGGTACGGCCCAGCCGTTTCAACCATTTATCATTGTCAGGACCGACGGGATCGGCGCACGTCAATACCACTCTGGGATCAGTTGATCTATACGCGAATAGATTCAGCATGACCATGGCCTCAAATCCCCATGCCTGGGCAAACCCGCAACACCGTCGAACGGTTGGGTCATCGTTGGTCTCGTCAGCGGTGGATGGATTCAGGCCGATAAAGGCCACATATCCTCCGTTACGCTCACCGCCGGGAATTGACCATTGACGCCAGAGCGTATAACGATATCTTTGACAGGGGGAAAATATCGTTTCCCGTCGAATCATCCTTGCCGTCCTTTGTGCTACCCGAGGATACGCCCGGCATCACCGATGTACAGGAGAACAGACAATATCATAAGTTTCTCATAATGGTCTTCCCGTTCCGTCGGAAAATATCCCAGCCGATGTGGACATCCGCCAGGCACAACGATGTCGGTCCGATATCTTGATTCCTCTAATCCCGGAAAGAGAATCCCGGCCGATGCGGGCATCGGCCGGGATTGGTTTCCACAGAAGACTGTTCTGCCGCCCGGCTATTCGGTGACCGGTTCGGTCAATTGAATGGTGGTCACCTTGCCGAACTCATCCATCGGTTTTTCGAAACCGGCCGGGTTGCCGACGATCACGAACGACAGGTTCTCCGGCTTGAGGTAGGTCTTGGCCACCCGCAGGATATCCTCTTTTGTAATCTTGCGGATGTTGTCGAGATATTGGTGCAGCAGGTCCGGAGGACGGTTGTCGAATTCCAGCGACATCAACTGGCCGACGATCTGCGCCGGGGTGGCGAAGTTGAAGATGTACCGGTTGATGTAGCTGTCCTTGGCGTCGTTCAGTTCCTCATCGCTGACCGGTTCCGTCCGGATACGGTTGACCTCGTCGACCATGAGCCGGACCGCCTTGTACGCCGTCGATGACTTGGTCTGGCAATCGGCGTTGAACGTTCCCAAATCACGTCCGTCGGTGAAATAACTGCTGCCGGCGTGGTAGGCCAGCCCCTCATCCGAACGCACCTTGCTGGTGATGCGGGAGGTGAACGATCCGCCGCCGAGGATGTAGTTCATGACGCCGACGGCATACCGGTCGGGATTGTCCCGGTCGATGCCGAGATGTCCGAAGCGGATGTTGGCCTGATTGATGTCTTTGAAGACCTCGTACACGCCCGGCCTGGGGGTGTTGTCCACTTTGGGGATCTCGGGCAGGACGATTTCCTTCTTTTTCCAGTCGCCGAAATACTTATTCAGCAGAGTTTTCAGCTGGGCCGGATCGAAATCGCCGGTGATGCCGAGCATGAGGTTATTGGGCGCGAAGAAGGCGTCATAGTAGGCGGCCAGGTCGATCCGGGTGATCGGTTTGACAAAACTCCACTCGATAACCCGGCCGGAAGGATGATCGCCGTACAGCAGGTGGTTGAATTCCCGACCGGTGATGCCGCCGGGGTTGTCGTTGCGGCGACGGATATCCGTCCTTATCTGTTCCTTGGCCAGGTCCAGCTTGTCATCGGGAAAAGCCGGGTTGCGCAGAAGGTCGGCCATAAGGCGCAGGCCCAGGTCGATATCCTTGGCCATGACATCCAGCGATGCCCGGGCATTATCGTATCCGGGGCGAATTTCGATCATACCGCCGATCGACTCCAGAATGGCGTTGAGGGAATCGACCGGCATGGTGGTGCTTCCGCCCGAGCGCATCACGGTGGCGGCCAGGCCGGGAATGGCCATCTTCTCCAGCGGCACGTAGGCGTCGCCGCAGTGAATCATGGCGCTGACGGAGAACAGCGGCAGGCGGTGATCCGGCATGGAGTAGACGATGATGCCGTTGTCAAGCACCTCCCGCTGGACGTCCTTCCCCACCTCGGGGATCGACCATTTGATTTCGGGGCCTTTGAGACCGGCCGCGATCTGGGACCCCTTGGAGACGGGGGCCGCGACGGCCGCCGCGGTCAGGGCCACAACGAGTATGGTGATACACAGTTTTTTCATGGTTGGCGTCTCCCTCACTTGCCCGGCCGGTCGCCGGGTCCCCCGGGACGGCCAGGGCCGCCGGCCGGCTTGGCGCCGTCGGCGCTGACCAGGGTGGCGATGGTTCGGTTGGACTTGGTGAAATACTGGTTGGCCACGCGCAAAATATCTTCGGGCGTGACCTTCTTGTATTCATCGCGATAGTCGATCAGGTAATGCCAGTTGCCGGCCATCGCTTCCATGTTCCCCAGCTGGAAGGCCAGGCCGATGTTGGAGGACAGGCTGCGCACGAAATCGGCGTCGGCCTGCGTGCGGACCTTGTCGATTTCCCACGCCTGCACCGGTTCGGTCTTGAGCCGGTCGATTTCCGCCAGGGTTGCCTCCATCACCTCATCCACCGAATGCTGACCCATCGGGGTGATGTTGCAGGTAAACAGCTCGGGATACCGCGACATGGAGATACCGGCCGAAACCCGGCCCAGTTTCTTTTCCATGATGTTTTTGTACAGCCGGGAAGTCCGTCCCTTCGACAGGATATCGGAGAGAACGTCCAGCGCGGCGACATCGGGGTGGCCGATTCCGGGCATATGCCAGCCGATCAGGGCCGACGGTTTGGCGTCGTATTCCACCTCCACCCGGCGTTCCCCCTTCTGCGGGGCGTCCTCGGTGAACACCTGCCGGGGAGTCGGACGGGCCGGAATGGCGCCGAAATATTTCTCGCAGACGGCGAAAACCTCTTCCGGTTTGACGTCGCCGACCACGACGGCGATGGCGTTGGAGGGGTGGTAATAGGTATGGAAATACTCCTGCATATCGGCCAGACGATAGTTTTCTATATCGGACGCCCATCCGACCACGCTCCAGTGGTACGGCGAGGCCCAGCAGGCGGTGGCGTTTAAGGCTTCACTCAGGGTCCGCATCGGCTGGTTCTCGGTGGTCAGACGGCGTTCCTCACGGATAACGTCCCGCTCGGAATAGAACTCGCGGAACACCAGATTGGCCATCCGGTCCGATTCCATGAAGGCCCACAGCTCCAGCCGATTAGACGGCAGCGACAGGAAATACTGAGTGCCGTCGTTGCCGGTGGAGGCGTTCAGGCCGTTGCCGCCGTTTTTCAGATAGGTCTCCCAGAGTTCATCCTTGATGATATATTTGGCCTGTTCGGCCTGCACGGCGGCGATTTCTTCCCGCAACGCCTTGGCCCGCTCCTCGCTGCCGCCGCGGAGCGGACTGCGCAGTTTCGCCTTCTCCGCCTCCAGCAACACGCCCAGCGAGTCGATCTTTTTCATCAGGGGCACTTCCGCCTCGTAATTGGAGGTGCCGAAAATCCTGGTCCCCTTGAACAGCATGTGCTCCAAAAAGTGGGAAATCCCCGTGATGCCGTTGTGTTCGTCGACGGCGCCCACCTTGAAACGGATATAGGTGGACATCACCGGGGCGATATGGTTCTCCACGACCAGGATGCGCATGCCGTTGGAGAGGGTCTTCTCCTTGACATCGAGTTGAATCTCGCCGGCGGCCAAGGCCGCTTGTGCCGTTATCAGCAAACCGACGGCGAGAAGGCAGATGAGTCGTCTCACACGTTCCTCCTTAACTTGGGCATACCGGATGTCCGTGGAGCTCAATATATCATCTCGGCGGGCGGAGCAAAAGGGCAAAGATGACGTCCGGTTCGGCCAACGAGTTTTCATCCATCGGCCATTGATACGGCGGAGGACACGGATTTTTGGATCCCGGGCGGTGTTCAACTTGACTTTGACTTTCCACAGCCCTACCTTGGCCCTGCATATGGAAAAAGGGAAAAGACTCGATTACGCATCCGCCGGAGTGAGTCTCAAGGCGGCCGATCAGGTTGTGGAGAGGATTAAGGCCCAAGCCCGTTCCACGTTCAACGCCAACGTCTTATCCGATATTGGCCTGTTTGGAGGGCTTTTCCGGGTGCCGACCGACCGGTTCAAGGAACCGGTCCTGGTCGCCTCGACCGACAGCGTCGGAACCAAGGTCAAACTGGCTTTCATGTCGGGGATTCATAACACGGTCGGCCAGGATATCGTCAATCACTGTGTCAACGACATCCTTGTCCAGGGAGCCACACCGCTGTTTTTCCTCGATTATGTCGGGATCGGCAAACTGATACCGGAGGTCATGGCGGAAATCATCGCCGGACTGGCTCAGGCCTGCCGGGAAAACGGGGCGGCCCTTCTGGGGGGGGAAACGGCCGAACTGCCTGGGTTCTACGCCGAAGGAGAATATGACCTGGTCGGAACCATCGTGGGCATCGTCGATAGGGAAAAAATCATCAACGGTTCGGCCATCGCCGCTGGAGATGTGGTCATCGGCCTGCCATCGGTCGGACTGCATACCAACGGATACTCCCTGGCGCGGAAAATCTGTTTCGACCTGGCCGGGTTGTCCTTCCACGACCGGGTCGATGCAATCGGCAACGAGATCGGGCCGGAGTTGATGACCGTCCATGAAAGTTATTTGCACCCGATCGAGGCCCTCTTGACCGAAATGCAACCGTCTGGGATGGCCCATATCACCGGCAGCGGCATACCGGGCAACCTCATCCGGATCATCCCCCAGAACCTGAAGGCGGTGGTTTCCCGCGGGAGTTGGCCGGGGCTGCCGATTTTCGATTTCCTTCAGAAAACCGGTTCGGTGGCCGACACCGATATGTATGACGCCTTTAACATGGGGATTGGGTATATCGTTGTCGTCCGGGAAGATCAAGCCAAACGGGCGATGGAAATCCTGGCGGCCTGCAACCAACCAGCGTATCGGATCGGGCGTATCGAACCGGGGGCGCGGGCGGTCGAGATTGTCTGAACCGGAAGGCGATTATCGCCTGATCATCCCCTTTCACTGCGTATAAGCATATATGTTTTTGCTGTGCATACTCGATGGATTCGGCCTGCGGGGGGTGAAAGAAGGAAACGCCATCCTGGCCGCCCGTAACCCCAATATAATGAGTCTCTTCAAGTCCTGGCCCAACCGGGCGATCGAGGGTTCCGGTCTGGCGGTCGGATTGCCTCGCGGACAGATGGGGAATTCCGAGGTCGGGCATCTCAATTTTGGTGCCGGGCGGGTGGTGTATCAGGAAATCACCCGCATCGATGAGGCGATCCGGGACGGATCGTTCTTTCGCAACCCGGCTTTGGCCGGGTCGATGAAAAAGGCGGTTGATTCCGGCGCGGCCATCCACCTGTTCGGATTGGTGTCCGACGGGTGCGTCCACAGTTCTCTGGAGCATCTGGAAGCCCTGATTAGAATGGCGGCCGAACATAAAGCCGAAAAACTTTTTTTGCACGCCTTCCTCGACGGGCGGGATACCCCGCCGAATTCGGGCGCGGGATATGTCGAGCAGGTCCAGAGGATGTTCGGCAAATATAGGATCGGCCGAATTGCCACCCTGATGGGCCGATATTGGGGGATGGACCGGGACAAACGGTGGGAGCGGTCGGAGCGGGCCTATGCCGCCATCGTCTATGGGCGGGGAAAACATGGCGAGGACCCGGTCGAAGCGGTCCGGCAATCGTATACCGCCGGGGTGACCGATGAATTTGTCGAGCCGGTGGTTTTAAACGACGGCGACCGCGATGGAAAACTGCGGTCCAAGGACCTGGCCTTGTTTTTTAATTTCCGCGCCGACCGGGTGAGGCAGCTCAATCATCTGTTCGAAGGGATCCAGCCGCTGACCACGATCGCAGATGAAAACGGCCCGGGCGGATTGAAGGTCAATCTCGTCAACATGACCCATTATGACGACCGGCTGAAGACGCCGCAGGTAGCCTTTCCGCCGATGCCGATGAATAACCTCTTGGGAGGGATTCTCGCCGAGCGGGGGCTCAAACAGCTCCGGATAGCCGAAACGGAAAAATATCCGCACGTGACCTATTTTTTCAACGGCGGTCAGGAAACGCCGTTTCCCGGCGAAGACCGGATCATGATTCCATCGCCCAAGGTGGCCACCTATGATCTCCAGCCGGAGATGTCGGCTCCGGAGGTGACCGAAAAGGTTGTGGCGGCGATCGATTCGAAGCGATATGACCTGATCGTCCTCAACTTCGCCAATTGCGACATGGTCGGCCATACCTGCATTTTCGCCGCGGCAGTGAAAGCCGTGGAGACGGTCGATGGGTGTGTCGGCAGAGTCTTCGAGGCGCTCCTCCGCAATGGCGGGACCGGGATTCTGACGGCCGATCACGGCAATGTCGATATGATGGTCGATCCCCAGACCGGCGAACCGTTTACCGCCCACACGACCAGTCCGGTCCCCTGCGTGCTGGTCAACGGCCCCAAAATGAGGGACCTTCGCGCCGGCGGCAAGCTGGCCGATGTCGCTCCGACCATTCTGGACATCCTGAAAATCGAAAAACCAGTTGAAATGACCGGCGTTTCCCTGTTAGTTTGACGGGTGCCGAGGATTTTCACTTATATTTTCCGCGCGCTGGTCCCGGAGGATGCGAATGTCCGCCGGGAGCGATTGTTTCTGGCGGCGTCGGGGTTGATTGCCGCCGCCGCCTGGCCGCCGTTGCCGTTGGGATTTTTAATCTTCGTCAGCCTGATTTTGCCGCTGGAGATCATTTCCGGCAAATCGTTCGGCAAGGCATTCGGAGCCGGGTACCTGTTCGCCTTCTGCTACCATCTCTTCGCCCTCTACTGGATTGCCTGGGTCACGGTCGGCGGGATGCTGATCGCCATCGCCGTCATCTCGCTCTATGACGCCTTCATTTTCGCCCTTTATGCCGGGCTGTATCGCCGTCGGCCGAAGGCCGCGATCGTATTGTTCCCATTGCTCTGGATCGGGATGGAATATTTCCGGACGCTGTTCGAATTCGCCTTCCCCTGGTCGAATCTGTCTTATACCCAGTGGCGATATCTGTCTTTGCTGCAGATATGCGAGTATGTCGGCGATGCCGGCATCACCCTGATCATCGTGGTCGTCAATATTCTCCTTTGGCAAGTCTGGCGGCAGACGGGGCGGAACCGTCGCGCCCTCCTGGCCCTGGCCGCCGGGCTGTTGATTGTCCTTCCCACGGCCTATGGGGCGGTCGTGATGGCTGGAGCGGAACCGGATCATGATGGTCCGATCAACGTCGCCCTGTTACAGGGAAGTATCCCGCTGGAGCAGAAATGGGACCCGACCCAGGTCGAATATAGTTTTCACCTGTATGATTCGTTGTCTCTGGCGGCCACGCCGGCCGATCTGATCGTCTGGCCGGAAACGGCGGCTCCGGCCAACCTGTTGAACAATCACCATCAGACGACGCTGGTATCCTCGACTGCCCGAAAGGCGGGGTGCCCGATGCTGGTCGGAACGTTGGATGATACCCCGTTGCCGGACACCGGCTATCGGTACTACAATGCCGCCATCCAATTCGATCCCGATGGAGGCCATCGCCCGCCGTATCATAAGATAAAGCTGGTGCCGTTCGCGGAGACGGTTGCCTACGGCCGATACTTGCCGTTTCTGGTCAACCTGAACGTGGGCTGGTCCGATTTCACTGCCGGGACGGATTTGCGGGTCTACGAAAACGGATTCGGCAGTTACGGCGTGTTAATCTGTTATGAGGTCGTTTTCCCGGAGCTGGTGAACCAGTATCTGCGTGAAGGGGCCGACTTTTTGGTCAACATCACCAATGACACCTGGTACGGGTACTCCTCCGGGCCGTATCAGCACAGCGTCATGGCGATTTTCCGGGCTATCGAGAACCGCGTGGCCATCGCCCGTGCGGCCAACAGCGGTTTTTCGTACTTTGTCGACCGGTATGGGCGGATGTATAATAAGAGCCGGCTGTACGATGTCACGGTCATGAAAGGGAAAGTGAAGCCGGCAGGGGAACGAACGACGTTCAACCGCACCGGACCGATCCTGGGTCGGATCGGACTGGTTGTTGTGGCGCTGGTGACAGTCCTGTTGGCAGGATCATGGATACAAAAACGATTCCGGTCGCAATCATCGCCGTCTTTTTGATGCTGTCGTCGGTCGCGGCCGATGAGGTCATCCGGGAGTGGCGGAGTTTCACCTCGTTCAATCAGGTCACCGACATGGTGGTCTACAACGGGGAGGTGTGGACGGCGACCTCCGGCGGCTTGGTGCGGATCGATCCGGTCACTCGGGTCTATCATACCTATACCAACACCGACGGTTTAGGCACCAATCAACTTTATTGCCTGGCGGTGGATGACCGGAACCGTCTGTGGATCGGCGGGAAGGGTCACCTGATCGACTTTACCGATCCTGACCGGCCGGATGGATACCTGTTCACCGATCGCGATGGCGGGCCGGTGGAAATCTATGATATCGCCCCGGTTCCGGGGGGTGATTCGCTCTGGCTGGGCGACCGTCTCGGCCTGACGCTGTTCCTTCCCTCGACCGAACCGGGGGATGGTTTGATCCTTGATAATTACACTCGTCTGGGGGACTTGCCGCGCGATATCGCCGTCCAGCGGGTGGCGGTCGATTCCAGTCAGGTATGGGCCGGGACGAATGACGGTCTGGCCGTGGCCTCCCGTGCGGATGTGCGCCTGCTGAAAGCGCCCTCGGGCTGGCAGGCCTTTTTCCCCAGCGAGCTGGTCGACACGCTTCCCTCCGATACGATTACCGGCATGGCCACGGTCCGCGATACACTCTATCTGGGGACTGCCAGGGGAGTGTATCGGTTCGAGTCGGGACCGGTCCCGGCCATGATCAGTCTCGATTTATACAATAGTCCCAAGGTGTACAACTTGTCGCTGGCCGGCGACACGGTTCTGATCCATACGTCCCGGGGGAGCATGCTCCTGACCGGAGGAAAAATCATCGAGCTTCCAAGGGAGGGAATGCCGATCTGGAATACGACCGCCGGGGCGTTCGATTCGCAGGGAGGATACTGGTACGGCAACCTGGTCTACGGGATCTATGAACTCGACGGGCAGGAGCTGGTTCGATTCGAAACCGGCGGGACGCCGGGGAACCGCTGCCAGGGAATCGCCAAGGCGCAGGGGAAGATCTGGGCCGGATTCGGATATGACGGTCTGGCCTGTTATGAAAACGGCCTCTGGCGCACAGTCGATGGTGTCACCGGCGATGTGCGGGGGATGGCCGCCGGGCCGCTGGGAGAACTCTGGGTCGGTACCTGGGGAAACGGGGTGTATCGCGTCCTTGGCGACAGCGTGGCGCATTATGATACGACCAACTCCACCTTGTCGGGCGTGTCCGAAGGACCGGCCTATGTCGTGGTGACCGATTTTGTTTCCTCCGGCGATGCCGTTTGGATGAACAATTACCGCGGGGTGGACGGCGAAGTCGTGACCGTCGATCCCTATGATACGGATCGGTGGCAGGCGTTCCCGCTTATCGGCGGTTCCCGGGCCGAACAGATTTCCACGATCACCTGCGGCCAGGGGGTGGTCTATGCCGGTTCGGAAAATAACGGCATCTACGCCATCAGCTATGCCGGGACCCCGTTTTACACCGGCGATGATTACCGCTGGACATTCACCTCGTCCTCCTCGGGGATCGGCTCCGATGTTATTCGCCGGTTGCGGGTGGACCGATTCGACACGCTCTGGGTCGGGACGGCCTATGGCTTGTCCTACCAGGCGTTGGGGGAGGTGTATTTTTCCAACCTCGCACTGCCGGACAGTTTCGGACCGGCCGTGACGGCGATCGCCTCTGACGGGCAGGGGTCGTTGTATGCCGGATCGGGCCGGGGGCTGGCCATCCGCGATATCGCCACCGGGGAGTTTACCTATCTGAATGGTTCGAATTCCGGTCTGGTGAACGATGATATCACCGAGCTTTATTTCGACGGCGATGAAAACGCCCTCTGGATTGCCACGTCGGGCGGAATATCGCGTCTGCGCATGCCCTATGCCCTGGCGGCCGACGATATCGAACAGGTGCTGGCCTATCCGAATCCGTTCGTCATCATGGATGGGACCGAAACCGTGCGGTTCAATTATGCCGGGTCGGCCACCGTCCGGATCTATACCCTGACCGGAGAACAACTGCGGGAGATTCCGGTGACCGGAATCTGGAACGGCCGCAATGCCGGCGGGGAGCTGGTTGCCTCCGGGATCTATCTTTTCACGCTCACCGATTCCGACGGCAACGTCGGCCGGGGGAAAATCTTTCTCGTGCGGAAATAGATGGATGTTCGCCTCATAGAACGGCCGATGGTGGACGCATCGGCGTGGGCCGCGCTTGCCCGCGGGGGATCGTTCTTCCAGACCCTGGCCTGGGCCGATGTCTGCGCGGCCGGGATCGGCCCGCAGGCCCGATCGGTTTTCCTGTGCGGATTCGAGGGAGATGGATTATGGGCCGGGCTGCCGGCGGTCATCACCCGCCGACTGGGGCAGAGATCGTTTTTTTCCATGCCGTACGGGACCTATGGCGGAATATTGTTCGCCCCCGAGGTCGGAGCCGAGAGGCGCCGGGAGTTCGTCCTGCGTCTGAACGACTTCCTGCGGGCCGAGCGGTTTGCCCAGGTCGAGATTACCGATTTCGAGGGTTCGCTGGCCGGCGGGTCGGCCTATCCGCTGGTCCGGGTCGCTCTCTCGACCCATGTCATTCCTCTGTCGGCGGAAGCGGAGTATCATCCTCCGGACAAGAAAATCGAGGGACATTTGCGGACGGGCAGGAAGACGGGGGCGGAAATTGTCGCGGTGGAGCAGGATACTCTCGATGATTTCTACGAACTCTACCGTCGGACCGAGGTTCGCCACGGCCGCAAAAAGCCCCGCTACCATCGCCGGATGTTCGAACAGGTGTGGCGGTTGCTGTCCGGGACCGGGATGTTGTACTGGAACGGTCTTTTGGTCGAAGGAAGACTGGCCGGTTCGCAGATTAGTTTTATTTTCGGCGAGACGTTGTTCAGCTGGCAGACCGTGTCGGATTATGATCTGCGGCAGTACAAGCCGAATCATCTGCTGTTGGATGACGCCATCAGGTACGGCCTCGGCCGGGGTGTCCGCCGAGTGAACCTGGGCGGGTCGCCGGAAGGGGCGGCAGGGTTGCGCGAGTATAAAGAACGGTGGGGGGGACAGGCGGTCATGTATGATGCGTATTCGTACCGATCCCGGTGGCATCGGCTGGTGAGGCGATAGTCGATGCCGAGGCTTCTGGTCATGGCCGACGGCCGGGCGGTGCATACCGAACGCTGGTGCCGGTATTTCGAGGCAACGGGATTCGAAACCGCCCTGTTTTCGCTGGAGCCATGCACCATCACCCCGCCCCGTCAACTGTTTCCGGGAAAACGCCCCAGCGGCGTCGGCATGGTCGACTATTTCCTGGCGCGGAAGCGATTACAGGCGGTGGTGGCCGAGTTCCGGCCCGATATCATCAATCCGCATTATATTATCTCTTATGCCTGGCTGGCCTGGCTGGCGCGGTTGAAACCGGTGGTGGCGACCGCCTGGGGCAGCGACCTGCTGCTCATGCCGCACCGGTCATTTCTTCATCGGCAACGGATTCGCCGCGCCCTGCACTGGGCCGACTGGTGCACCGTCGACAATCAGAACCTGTTCGAGGCGACCGCCCGATTTTCCGCCCCGGGAAAAATCATCCGGGTGGTCATGGGTGTGGAACGACGGTTGTTCGACCGGATGGCCAAGATCGACTTTCCGCAGTCCGGCCCGCTTCGGATTGTCGCTCCCCGCGGCCTTGGGCGAGTCTATGATCCCTTCACCATCGTGGAGGCCTGCCGACTGATCGGCAAGCGGATCGACTACCATCTCGACCTGTTCGGCAGCGGCCGGGACCTGACGCTTCTGCAGGAGGCCTTCCGGAAACGATCCCTGGGCGGACGGATATCCCTGTTGCCGTTTCGGCCGCATGAGGAGTTTGCCCTGAGCTTGAAAGAATACGACGTTTATCTGGCCGCCTCCCGTTCCGATTCGACCTCGGTAGCCCTGCTGGAGGCGATGGCCTCCGGACTGTACCCGGTCGTGACCGATATCCCCGGCAACCGGGAATGGGTCCGGTCGGGAGAAAATGGGCGGTTGTTCAAGGTCGGCGCGCCGCTGGCGCTGGCCGAGGCTCTAGATGCCGCCGCGCGGCAGCGGGCCGAGTTCGGCCGGATCGCCGCGGCCAATCGGGAACGAATCGCCGGGGAGGCGATCTGGGAGGAGAACATGGATCGGCTTCGCGATCTCATGCTGACGATGGTGCGGTGATGGCGGGGACGGCGCTGGTCATTGCCTACTATTTTCCGCCGCTGGGGATGGGTGGGGTCCAGCGGATGGCCAAGCTGGTCAAGTATCTGCCCAAGTGCGGCTATGACGTCCTGGTGCTGACGGTCAAACCGATTCGATACCCGGCGCAGGATGAATTTCTGCTCCGTGAGTTACCCGCTACCGTGAAGGTATATCGCTCCGGCTCGCATGACCCGGCCCGCCTCGCCCACCTGTTTCATATCCCCATCGGTTCCGGTGCGATGGCTTCGATGGCCAAGAACAAGGGGTTGTTCTGGCCCGATGCCAAGATCGGCTGGAAAGGTCCGGCCCTGGTGTTGGCGCGGGAGATCATCGATTGGCATCCGGTCGATATTATTCTGTCATCCTCGCCGCCGATAACCGGGCATCTGATCGGGATGGCGTTGAAAGAACGATACGGCCTTCCCTGGGTAGCCGACTTCCGCGATATCTGGGAGATGCGTCCGCCGGAGAAACGGTACGCCGATCCCCGGATAATCGAAAAATCCAATGCCCTTTTACAAAAGATCGGCCGGACTGCCGATGCCGTCACGGCAGTCAATGCATCGGTCGGGAAGCGGGTTTCATCGCAGGCGATAGCGATCATGGGGGGATTCGACCCGGCTGATTCCTCCAAATCGCATGGCGATCCGTCGAGAGATACCTTCACCCTGACCCATATGGGAACGGTCAGCGAGGTGACGCCGATGACACCGTTTTTTGCGGCGGCGCAGATCATCGCAGCCCGAAACAACACCTTCGCCGAAAAAGTTCGCTTTGTCTTCATCGGTGAATTGGATGGCGGCCGCATCAGGCAACAGGCGGCCGCCTATGGCCTGGCCGACCGCATTCATCTGACCGGATACCTATCCCACGCGGATGCGCTCCGGGAAGCCTCCCGCGCCGGAGCGCTTCTGATCAGCGTAGCCGATGGGTTCCCGGAAACGCTTCCCGGGAAAATCTTCGATTGCCTGGCGCTTCCAGCGCCGCTTCTGGCGGCCGTCCCTTTCGGTGGAGAGCCGGAAAAACTAATTGCCTCCACCCATGGCGGCTTTTCGGCCGATATCAATCATCCCGAGGTATTGGCTGACCGGATGGAAGCGTTGTTCGTAGAATGGATGGCGGGCAAACGCTGGGTTAAAAACGACCTGTCCGGGTATACCCGCCCGGCGATGGCAGCCGAATTCGCCCGGCTGTTCGATGAGGTGCGGGGGAATGGATAGACTGTCGGTATCGGCCATCGTCATTTCATACAATGGCGCGCGGTTTATCGCCGATTGCCTGACTACCCTGAAGGCTGATCTCGCCGGGCATCCCCACGAAATTATCGTCGTCGACAACCATTCCACCGACGGCGCGATCGAGCATATCGCGCAACATCATCCCGATGTCATCCTGATCCGAAACGATATAAACCTCGGCTTCGCCCGGGCGGTCAACCAGGGAATCAAAGCCGCTCAGCATGAGTATCTCTGGATACTCAACCAGGATATTCGCATCCGGTCCGGGTGCCTCGCCGCCCTGCTGGCCTGCGCCGCAAAACTGGACCGCCCGGGAGTGATCGGGCCGCGCTACGTCGGATTCGACGGCCGTCCGCAATGCCCCTGCCGCCGGTTTCCCCGGTATCATCATCTGCTGTTCGAGCTGACCGGATTGGCCTATCTGTTTCCACGGTCCCGTCTGTTCAACGGCTGGAAGATGGGGGAGTTCGATCATGCCGTTTCCGCCCCGGTAGACCAGCCGATGGGGGCGGCGATGCTGGTGTCGCGTTCGGCGATTGCCGACGTCGGGCCGATGGATGAATCGTTCGGGATTTTTTTCAACGACGTCGATTTCTGCCGTCGCCTGCAGGAAGCCGGGTATGGCAACTACTACTGTGTCGACGGCGTGATCGAGCATTATGTCGGGGGCTCGGTCTCGCGGCGGAAAGCCAGAATGGTCTGGCTGTCGCATATCGCCATGTTTCGATATCTGAAAAAATGGGAACGGCGCCGACAGGCGAACGGTCTTGTCAGGATGCTTTGCGCCCCTTTGCCGTATATCGCCGGTTTCTTTCTGATTCTGGCCGCGATCCCGCGGTCGATCTATCACTACTACCGGGCGTCTATCTGACCAGAGCCATGGTCTTCGTCATCGTCTCGTCGTCCGCGCGCAGTCGATAGATGTAGATCCCGCTGGCGACCGGTTCGCCGTCGCGGTCCCGTCCGTCCCACATCACATCATGTTCGCCGGCCGGAAGCATCCCGTCGACCGGTTCGGCCACCGGCTGTCCGAGGATATTATAAATCTCCAAGCTGACCTCTCCCGACCGAGCCAGCGAAAACCGGATGGTCGTGGCCGGGTTAAACGGGTTGGGAAAATTCTGCGCCAGATCGAAGGTCGCCGGCAGCGGCGTGTCGCCGTCGTCGGCATCAGCGCTGATCGACAGCGTCATTTCGACTTCGGCGGCCACCGCTCCCGGGACGCAGGCGGTAATCCGGACGTTGTTTCCGATTCCTTCCGGGAGGGTGAAGGTCGCGACGCCGTTGCCATCGGTGAACGCCATCAGAATGAGTGTGTCGGTCACCGCCGCCGAGACCGGGATTCCGCCCAGCGGGGCGCCATCGAGCGTGACCGTGCATGTGACTGGATACCGGGGATCATAGGTTTCCGGCGCCGTGATGGCGACCTGTCCGGGGAGATCGGTGTACAGCCGAAGCGACGGGTCGCCGAAGAAGTTTTGTCCGTATATCTGATCCCGATAGTACGGATAATCCTGCCAGGAGGCGATCATGGCCTGCACCGGGTAACCGTCGGCCTCGTCGAACAGATGCCGGTAGAACGAGGCCATCAATTTATAACTCGAAGACACCCATCCCCAGCGGGTGAAGGCGACGACCCCGATGGCTCCGGCGGAGTCGAGGCTTAACAGTTCTTCGGCCACCGATGGCACGGTCATGCCGTAGAGCGTTTCCAGATCATAGGCCGCCTGGTCGCAGGCGATTGTGTAATAGAAGCCGATTTTGTGATTGCGGGCCAGGTTACGGAAGCCGGCATGGACGACGTTGCCGTCGCCGGTGAGGATGTAGGTCTTCGGATTTTCGTTGTAGGCGCTGGAAGTGAGCACGAAGCCGTCGGGACGGCCGTGGGCCAGGATATTAACCAGGCCATACCCATCCGACAGGCCGCTTTCGGCCCCGGCGGTCGAGGGCGCGCTGGGATTTGGGTCATTGCCGCTGGGGGACTCGGCCAGGCTGCCACAATCGGTGGTGAACCCATCCGGGAAG
>JAAZOE010000363.1 GCA_012797915.1 Candidatus Zixiibacteriota bacterium
AAAGAAGGAAGATACGCATAAGATGGCCGAGGCCAACAAGGCCTTTGCACACTTCCGGTGGTAAGATACTGATTCCCGCCCGGGCAAAAGCCCGGGATGTTGCCGGGATTTAAGTCTTATCGCCAACGCCCTCTGTGACTTGCCGACTGACCCTGCTGTAAGGTCGCGTGAGTGGAGGTTAGGCCACCTGCAGACGCGTGCGGTAGGGTTCGTATGTCGAGCAAGACATCCGTGAATCACATACGCAATATCGGCATCATGGCCCATATCGACGCCGGCAAAACCACGACGACGGAGCGCATGTTATTTTATACCGGCAAGACCCATCGGATCGGTGAGGTCGATGACGGGGCGGCGACGATGGACTGGATGGCACAGGAAAAGGAACGGGGGATTACCATCACCTCGGCGGCGACGACCACGTTCTGGCGGGATGCGGTGATCAACATCATCGACACCCCCGGGCATGTGGACTTCACGGCCGAGGTCGAGCGGTCCCTGCGGGTGCTTGACGGGGCCATCGCCATCTTCTGCGCCGTCGGCGGCGTGGAGCCGCAGTCGGAGACGGTCTGGCATCAGGCCGACAAGTACGATGTTCCCCGGATCGCCTACATCAACAAGATGGACCGGATCGGGGCCGATTTCGCCGGGACGGTGCAACAGATGCGGGATAAGCTGGGGACCGTGCCGGTGCCGATCCAGCTCCCCGGCGGCGAAGGGGACCAGTTCGACGGGATCGTGGATTTGATCCGCATGACCTACCGGGTGTACGACGAGGCCTCCAGCGGCGCGGTCTTCGCAGACCGGCCGATACCGGACCATTTGCAGGAAGCCGCCGCCGCCGCCCGCGAGTACATGCTGGAGACGATTTCCAGCTATGACGACGGCCTCATGGAAAAGCTTCTGGCCGACCAACCGGTGGCCGAAAACGACATCATCCCCGCCCTGCGGCAGGCCTGCCTCCGGGTGGCCGCGGTGCCGGTCCTGTGCGGGTCATCCTATCGGAACAAGGGGGTCCAGCGGTTATTGGATGGGATCGTCGATTTTCTTCCCTCGCCGCTTGACAAGCCCCCGATAAAAGGTCATATTTCGAGTTCGTCCAAGGCGGCCGTGCGGAAGCCGGACGCCGATGAACCGTTTTGCGGCTTGGCGTTTAAAATTATGTCGGATGCACATGTGGGTCGGCTGACCTATTTTCGAGTCTACTCCGGAACGGTGAGAACCGGAACCTACGTGTATAACGCCAACGAAAACATGAAAGAACGGGTGGCCCGGTTGCTGCGGATGCATGCCAACAAGCGCGAAGATATTGAGCAGGCCTCGGCCGGCGATATCGTCGCCGCTGTCGGCTTCCGCAAGACCGCTACCGGCCATACCCTGACCGATATCAAGCACCCGATGGTCCTGGATCTGATGAGTTTTCCCGAGCCGGTCATCAGTATTTCGATCGAACCCAAATCGCGGGCCGATCAGGAAAAGCTGTTGGAATCGCTGACCCGGCTGGCCGAGGAAGACCCGACCTTCAAGGTCGCCACCAACGAGGAAACCGGCCAGACAATTATCTCCGGGATGGGGGAACTGCACCTCGAAGTTCTGACCGAACGGCTCCTGCGCGAATTTCAGGTCCGGGCCAACGTCGGCACCCCCTGGGTCTCCTACAAGGAAACGGTCACCCAGAAGCAGTCCGGCGAAGGCAAGTTCATCCGGCAATCCGGGGGGCGCGGGCATTACGGCCATGTCGTCCTGACGGTGGAACCGTTGACCGGCGGCGCGGTCTTCGCCTTCGAAAACAACCTGGAGGCGGATATCATTCCGCGGGCCTTCCTGCCGGCCATCGAAAAGGGGATCCGTGAAGCGATGCAAAACGGGGTCATCGCCGGCGGGGCCATGATCGGGGTCAAGGTCACGCTGACCGGCGGCTCCAGCCATGATGTCGATTCGACCGAACTGGCCTACAAAGTGGCGGCCACGATGGCTGTCCGCGACGCGGTGGAAAAGGCCCACCCGGTCCTGCTGGAACCGGTCATGAAGGTGGAAGTGCTGGCCCCCGAGGAGTACGCCGGGACGGTGATGAACGATCTCAACGGCCGGCGGGCCCACATCACCGGCATCGAACCGCGCAAGAAAACCCAGGCCATCATGGCCCGGGTGCCTTTGGCGGAGATGTTCGGCTACGCGACGAAGCTGCGCAACCTGTCTCAAGGACGGGCGGTGTTCACGATGGAATTCGCATCGTACGAGCCGGTTCCGGACGAGGTCCTCACGCGGATGAGAATAGGTATTGTGAATTGAATACATGGGAGAAGAGGTAGACCATGGCCAAGCAGAAGTTTGAGCGGACGAAGCCGCACGTGAACGTGGGGACGATCGGGCATGTGGATCATGGGAAGACGACGTTGACGGCGGCGATGACGATGGTGCTGGCGCGGAAGGGCGGGGCGGCGGTGCGGACGTTTGATTCGATCGACAATGCGCCGGAGGAGAAGGAGCGGGGGATCACGATTGCGACG